>CABRZJ010000022.1:0-20359 GCA_902475425.1 uncultured Collinsella sp. | reverse complement strand
CACGGTTAATGCGCGAGGCGGTAGAAATCCATCGACGCCGCACCCTCGGCATGCAACCCCATCGCCGGAACCGCCGGCGAATAGGTACGGCTCGTAAGTGCCGCCTCGCCGCTGTTGGCAAAAATCTCGACCATCGTAGTGTCCGAAAGCACGCGCAGGTCGCGAAGCTCGCTGAGCTCGATCGACCTCTGGTCGCGCCCATAGCCTTCGTCACCCATGTCGAGGGTAAGCATCCCGTCTGCATAGCGCACAAAGACACCCTTGCGGATTTCGAGCTCGATCACCTGGGCGCCCTCACAGGAAACCACAAGATCAAACAGGCGGCCCGGCTCCTCAACGGTTTCACCGCCTGTCGCGCAAACGCAGTCGCCGCGCATCCTCTCAATCTCGTGCACCGGCTGCTGACAGAGCTTACCATCGCGCATGCTCAGTTCTCTCGGCACCGTCAACGCGCACTGCCACCCGCGTGCCACCGTCGGGCTTTTTGCCGTCGCATCGGGGCAACCCGACCACCCGATCATCAAACGCCGACCCGCAGCATCCTCAAAAGACTGCGGTGCGTAGAAATCAAAGCCGGCATCGACCATCGGGGGCATGCCCTGCCCGGCGATCTTAAAACTCGGCGCCTCCCAATCGGCCTCGATGGGAAACCACACGCACTGGTGCGGATTGCGGTAACGCCATCCATCGGCGGACACACCCTGCGGACAGCAAACGAGAATAAGCTCACCATCGAGCTCAAACAGATCGGGGCACTCCCACATAAAGCCAAACTTCTCGCCCAACTCAATGCGCGTCGCATAGCTCCAGTCCTCTAGATCGCTCGAGGTATAGACAAGCACGCAGCCGCGGTCGTCTTTCGTACGAGCGCCCAGAACCATGTAGTAGATACCATCGTGTTCAAGGATTTTGGGATCACGCACGTGCGTACCGATATCGTCGGGGTAATCGACCGGCCCAACAGCTATGCGCTTCTCGCCCAATTCGTCGGGGTTCTCGGCAACCACATGAATCTGGTTTTGCTCACGGCCCGTCAACACGTAGTCGTAATCATCGCGGTCAAAATGCTTGACGTTGCCGGTATAGAAGTAGTGAATCTTGCCGTCGTGTACAAAGGCAGAACCAGAATACGCTCCGCTCGAATCCAAATCGGAATCGGGGAACAGCACAGGGCCGCGATTCTCGTACGTCACAAAATCCTTTGTTGTCAGATGATTCCAAATCACTGGACCGCCATGCGCAGCATCGAATGGATCGTATTGGTGATAGATGTGATACGTATCACCGATCTGCACCAAACCGTTGGGGTCGTTGAGCCAGCCAAGCTCAGGCTCCACATGGAACAGGAGCCTATCGGGGTCAGACGCGATGCGACCCGCCGTCTCATCCTGTCCGGCACGCCACTGCTCATAGTCCGCGCGTGTCACCTTATTTTTTTGATTAAACATCGCCGTTGACTTTCTCGTCTATGGGGAAGGACGCTCGACTCACACGAGTCGAACGCCCTTCCCCAAATGGACTTATCCTCAGATTACGCTGAACGGCTCAACTAGAAGCTGACATCGAAGCCAGCACCAGCGCCCTCTTCATCAGTGGTCGGCACGCCCTTTGCCTTGTTGTAGGCAAAGATCAAGACGATCGGCACGATAAAGGCGATGAGATTGCCAGCCACATACCACACGAGCGTCTCGGGCGTGACGATGAGCAGGCCAAGCACGCCGGTCAGACCCTGACCGATGGCGCGCACCTCAAAGAGCTTCACGAAGGCACCGCCGCAGCCTGCACCGATGCAAGCGCAGATGAACGGGATGATCGAGTAGCGCATGTTTGCAGCAAAGATTGCGGGCTCGGAGATACCGACCAGCGTCGGGATAAAGGACGACATGCAGATGTTGCGCTCTTTGGAATGCTTCTTGTGAATGAGGTACATGCCGATGGCGCCACCGCCCTGGGCGATGATGGAAACCGACCAGATTGCCTGGATGTAGTTGAAGCCAGTCGTGGCAACGAGGTTGGCCTCAATACCCTGGATGAACTGATGCGTACCGGTAACGACGAGCGGCTGCAGGAACGCGGCAAAGACAAAGGCGCCAAAGACGCCCATCCTGTTGTACAGGACATCGATTACGCCAGCGAGGACGTCGCCGATCAGGTTGCCGAGCGGGCCGAACACGGTGAACAGGGCAACGTTAGCAAGAATCAGGGTAACGGTCGGGACAAAGACAAACGAGACGACCTCGGGGATGTACTTCTGGGCAATCTTTTCGACCTTGGCCATAAACCAGGCAGTCAGGATTGCAGGGAACACGCCGCCCTGGAAAGCAACCATGGGGATGGAGAGCGGACCAAAGTTCCAGTACTCAGCACCCGACGGATCCATAACGAACGCGTTACGGTTCATAAGGCTCGGGTGAACCATGACGATACCGACGAGGATGCCCAGAATCGGGTTACCGCCAAAACGCTTCACCGCGCTGTACATAACCAGGACAGGCAGGTAGTCAAACGTGGTGGCGATAATGGCAAAGAAGCTTGCGAGGTTCTTGAGGAACTCGCTGTGGTCGGCAAGGCTGCCCTCCATGCCAAAGAGGCCGTTGGCAACGATCAGCGACTTAAGGCCGATGATGATAGCAGCGCCGACGAAAGCGGGAATGATGGGGATAAAGATATCCGAGAATACCTTGAGGACCGAGAAGAACTTGCCCTTCTTGTCCGCCTCGGCGCCCTTGACCTCGGAAGCGCTGATCTCCTTAACGCCCGTCAGAGCCATAAACTCATCGTAGACCTTGTTGACGGTACCGGTACCGAAGATGATCATGAGCTGGCCGCTGTTGTACAGCACGCCCTTGACGCCATCGATGTTCTCGAGCTCGGCCTTGTTGTACTTGCTCGTATCCTTGAGCACCAGACGCAGACGCGTAACGCAATGCGTGGCGCCCTCGATGTTCTCCAGACCGCCGACGTTATCGACGACTTGCTGAGACACTACTTTGTAGTCCATGTTCCTCTCCATTCCCTTACGAAATCATAAAACGTTTTGATGCCATTACAGAGACGCGATCGTTGCATTTGCGCACTTGAGCGTACCGTCGGTGACCGTCAGTGCCACACCCTGGCCCTGCTTATTGCAGAAGCGCGCGTTAAGCGCAACATCATCGACAAAGATGGTCGCGATATCGTCGTCAACGACCAGGCGCACATGATGAGTGCCCTCGCCCTTAAAGAACAACGGACGCTCGAGGCCCATGTTGTTGACCTGGAACCACGGATACTGGGGGGCCGCCGTAAACTCGAGCTTGCCCTCACGCAGGTTGGCGCGGAACTCATAGGCAAGACCGGTCTCGGCGTCCTCGGCGAACTTGACCGAGAAGCCGGCAGCGTTACCGCCGAGCTCAATGTCGGCATCGAGCAAGTAGGTGGAGCCGGCATCTGCGGCGAGCACCTGCTCGACCTTGCCCGACTCGCAGGAAAGCTCAAAGGTCTCGACTGCCTTAGCCTCGCCAAAGGCGCCAAGCATGCTGTCGGGGAGCTTGGTGCCGAGCGTTCCGTCGGCACGCTGAACGATCTCGAGGGGCATAAAGGTGCCACCCCATAGGTAAGAGCTGGGGTCGCCGCCCTCGTCACGCGTAGGAACCCAACCAAAGAGAACGCGACGCTCGCCATCGAATGCGGTGCGAGCGGCGTAGTACGCGCGGCCGTCGAAGGAGTCGTCAGCGGGGGTAATCCAAGGACCGTTGATGGACTTGGACATGCGGTAACGGGTCTTGTTGCCGTCGCTGTACTCGGAAAAGACGAGGTACCACCAGTCGCCCATCTTAAAGAGATCAGGCATCTCAAACATGGTGTACAGGCCCGGATTCCACCAGTCGCCCTGGAACTCCCAGGTATCCAGGTCCTTGGAGGTGAACTTGACCAGACGACCGGTCATCAGACGCTTGTCCTCGCCCACACGCGTGCCGAGGATGAGCATGTACTCTTCGTTCTCCTCATCCCAAAGCACAAAGGGATCGCGCCAGTTGCGGTCATCGTAACCCTCCTGGGGCGGAAGCAGCGTCTCGGCGATGTTCTTCTCCCACTTGACGGCGTCGTCACTCGTTGCGTGAAGAAGAACCTGCTTCATCAAGCGTGCCTTGACCTTATCGCGATTGCAACCAGTGTAGAGCGCATGGTACTTGTCGCCCACCTTAAACACCGTGCCGGCATAAACATACTGGTCGACTTCCTCGTCGCCGCCACGCTCAAGGCTCTCGCCAAAGTCTTTGTAATTGACGAAGTCCTTGGTTGTCGCGAGTGCCCAGCCGAACGGCTCTCCGAAAGGTCCGGGGTTTCGCGTGTCACGCTGATGATAGAGATAGAACGTGCCGTCCTCGCCGTACGGCATGATGTCGCCTACCCAAATTCCCTCAGGCTGGTAATACACCTTGTGCATCCGAGACTTCCTTTCTCACGAGATACTAACTCGGTACAACTGCAAGATATGTCAATCGTTTTCATATGTCAAACGTTTTCACACCAATACGTCTTTTCGCAGTTCCAGTCGTCGGCAAACGGTTGACATATGCCGGCGAACGGTCATCAGAGGTGTTTGAGGAATTCTTTTGGCACGGGATGAACTACGCGGTTTTACCCTCAATGAGTTCAACGGGGAGCTTGATATTCGATTCGGGCTTTTCGCCGTTAATAAGAGCAATGATGGATTGCGCCGCGAGCTCTCCGATGCGATCGATATCTTGGCGTACGGTTGTTAAGTCAGGCATAAACGTCATAGTGCGGCGGGCACCATCCGCGCCCACGACCTTAATATCGCCCGGAGCGCTCAAGCCGCGCTGCTTCATCACGTTAAGACAGATAGCCGCCATCGTGTCGTCTCCCGCAAAGATGCCGTCAATATCGGGGTTCTCATCGAGGATCTTCGCAACGACCGCGCTCTTTTCGTCGTCGGGCTTAACGAACTCAACCTCACGGACAAGCGCGGGCAAACCGGCCTGCTCAACAACATCGAGGTAGGCATCGGTACGCTTATTGGCGGGCATGCGCATGCGGCTATTGCTGCGCAGGCACAGGATGCGTGAACATCCGTCATCGAACAGGCGACGCGTGGCAAGTTCGCCGATGCTATAGCTGTCGCTCGCAATCTGAACAGAGGCTTCGCCAAGGTCGCAGTCGATACCAACCAGACTCAAGCCCATCTCGGCATACGCCTCGGCACCGATATTAAGCGAGTTGACGATGACGCCATCAACCATATTGCGCCGAAGCATATCGATATAAGAACGCTCAAGATCAGGTCGATTGGCGCTATTGCACAGCAACATCTTAAAACCGTTTTCGGCCAGGGTACGCTCAACGGCTTGGACCGCTTGGGCATGAAACGGGCTGCTGACATAGGGGACTATCATACCTATTAGATTCAGGCGACCGTTGAGCATGGCACGGGCGATATCGTTGGGCGTATAGTTGATGCGCTTCATCGCGGCATGGACCTTATCGCGGGTCTCTTGGCTAATATAGCCGCGATTATTAAGCACGCGAGATACCGTAGTAGGCGAAACCCCCGCCACCGCTGCAACTTCCTTGATGCCAGGCTTAGCCGAATCCTTAGAACGAGCGCCCTCGCGAGCCATAGCACCCTCCCCCATCAACATGTCATACGTTTACATACGAACAAAGCATACCCCAATAAGAGCGGGAAGACGGTAACAGTACAAGTAAGTAAACGACTCATCCAAATAATTAGGAGAGTTCCGCCTAAAGGGTGACTACACAGGACCCCAGCCGGGGCTGTTTGGACTACCTCCCAAAACATTCCGCAGGACGCAAAGAGGCTCGCCGCACGAAGTGCGCAGCGAGCCTCTTTGCATGTCCGAGGACGTTTTGGGAGATAGCCCAAACAGCCCCGGCGATCCTGCGGGAGTTGAGTCCCTTTAGAACTTGTCGTGGAAGGTACGCGCAATGACCTCGTCCTGCTGCTCCTTGGTGAGCGTGTGGAAGTTCACGGCGTAGCCGGAAACGCGGATGGTCAGCTGCGGATACTTCTCGGGGTGAGCCTGAGCGTCGAGCAGCGTCTCACGGTTGAAGACGTTGATGTTCAGGTGGTGGCCACCCTTCTCGGCGTAAGCGTCGAGCATGTGGACCAGGTTATCGGCCTGAGTCTCGGAAACTTCAGAAACCTTCATAATGTGTCTCCTTCGATTAATAGGCGCCGGCCGAAACCGGCGCACTAATCAGTAATCGTTATTGTTAGTATAGCACTAACAATAGTTACTCGCCCAGCTGATCAAGGTCGATATCGCCAAAGAACACCTGATCCTCCTTGCCGAGCGCACTCGGGATGATGGAGAAGGTGTTGGAGATGCCGTCCTGAGCATCGCGGAACGGGAGCTTGGAAACCGAAGACAGCGAAGCGATGGCACCGTGGCTATCGCGCTTGTGCATGGGGTTAGCACCCGGGGCGAACGGCTGGCCAGCCTTGCGGCCGTCGGGCGTGGAGCCGGTCTTCTTACCGTACACGACGTTGGAGGTAATGGTCAGAACCGAGGTCGTGGGCACGGAGTTGCGGTAGGTGTCGTTCATGCGGATGTACTCCATGAACTGGTGCACAACGTCGTGAGCGATCTGGTCGACGCGGTCGTCGTCGTTACCGTACTTGGGGAACTCGCCCTCGGTCTCGAAGTCGACGATGATGCCGTTCTCGTCACGGACGGGGTGGACCTTGGCGTACTTGATGGCGGACAGGGAGTCAGCCACGACGGAAAGGCCAGCGATGCCCGTAGCGAACCAGCGGTGCACGTGCTTGTCGTGCAGAGCCATCTGGATACGCTCGTAGCAATACTTGTCGTGCATGTAGTGAATGATGTTCAGCGAGTTGACGTACACGCCAGCGAGCCACTTCATCATGTCGTTGTACTTGGCCACAACGTCGTCGTAATCGAGCGTATCGCCCTCGACGGCGCGATACTTGGGGCCGACCTGCTTCTTGGAGACCTCGTCAACACCGCCGTTGAGTGCGTACAGCAGGCACTTGGCCAGGTTGGCGCGAGCGCCGAAGAACTGCATCTCCTTGCCGATGCGCATGGAGGACACGCAGCAGGCAATGCCGTAGTCGTCGCCGTGATAGACGCGCATGAGGTCGTCGTTCTCGTACTGGATCGAGGAGCTGGCGACGGAAGTCTTGGCGCAGAACTTCTTGAAGTTCTCGGGCAGACGGGTCGACCACAGAACGGTCATGTTGGGCTCGGGGCTGGTGCCCATGTTCTCGAGCGTGTGCAGGTAGCGGTAGCTCATCTTGGTAACGAGCGTACGGCCGTCAACACCCATGCCGCCGATGGACTCGGTGACCCACTGCGGATCGCCGGTAAACAGGGCCTGGTACTCGGGGGTACGGGCAAACTTGACCATGCGGAGCTTCATGATGAAGTGATCCACGAACTCCTGGATCTGCTCCTCGGTGAAGGTACCGTTGGCAAGGTCGCGCTCAGCGTAGATGTCGATGAACGTGGAGGTACGGCCGATGGACATAGCGGCGCCGTTCTGCTCCTTGACGGCAGCGAGGTAGGCGAAGTACATCCACTGGATGGCCTCCTGCGTGTTGGTAGCAGGGTTGGAAATATCGAAACCATAGGTCTCGGCCATCATCTTGAGCTCACCGAGGGCACGGATCTGCTCCTGCAGCTCCTCGCGATCGCGGATGTTGTCGGCGGTCATGACCGTCGGGGTGGAAGCCTTCTGGGCCTCCTTGTCCTTGATCAGGTAGTCGACACCGTACAGGGCGACACGACGGTAGTCGCCGATGATGCGGCCGCGGCCATAGCCATCGGGCAGACCGGTGATGATGTGAGCCGAGCGGCAAGCACGCATCTCGGGGGTGTAGACATCGAAGACGCCAGCGTTGTGGGTCTTGCGCTCGAAGGTGTAGCGCTCGACAACGTTCTCGTCGACCTTGTAGCCGTGCTGGCTGGCAGCCTGGCAAGCGATGCGGATACCACCGTTGACGTGCAGCGCGCGCTTGAGCGGCTTGTCGGTCTGGAGGCCAACAATGGTCTCCTTGTCGCGATGGGCATTATCGATGTAGCCAGCGGGGTGGCTCACGATACCCGTGACGGTCTTGGTGTCCATATCGAGGACACCACCCTGCTCGCGCTCCTTAAGCAGCAGGTCGAGAACCTCGCCCCACAGCTCCTTGGTACGCTCGGTCGGACCTACGAGGAACGACTCATCGCCCTCGTAGGGGGTGTAGTTCTTCTGGATGAAGTCTCGGACGTCAACCTCTCCCGTCCAGATACCTTCCTTGAAGCCTTCCCATGCCTCCTGCATTGTGTAACCACGCTCCTAGTTACGTGTAATGCGGCGCTCTCTCACACCGCTGCTTATTGAATTCTTGAATGTTCGGCTTGCACTACCGGCTTCTTCCGTTCTTCACCACACGTTGGTGCAGGAAAAACGTTTGTCCACCTTGGAACTACAACCCAAAACCCAAGATTTCACCCGTTTGAGAAGGATAACATAGCGACCCTCTCCATCTGGGCTGTTATATGTTTCTTTTTTTATATCATAAGGGCGTTTTTTACAAAGCCGCAGGAAATGAGAGCGTGAACAACTACCGTTCACCGATTTGTTTGGTTTTTTCCTTGCCTTTGTACGACGTTCACCCTAGCTGTTATGCCAGCTTTATCAGGGTAAAGTACCTCTGAGTAGGCTTTAGGACATGCCTAACGATCTGCCCCTAACTTTGCTGGCATCGACGGTGTACGGAGGTCGCCTAAAGGCAGTTTTCTAGGCATGACCCAAAAATCTACCGTATAGGGCGCGCGTGCAAGGGTATCATCTTTCACCGAAAATAGTTTCTAGTGTTAGGGGTTTTCGGTGGAAGATACCGATTTCCGTGAACTTGGACGTCAGCTCTTAACTGAGTTTGGCAGCATGCATCAGCGCATTTCGCGCTTTGCGGACAAAGCTCTCGGTGGCGAGATGGCTGTAATGCGCGCCCTCATGCTCGCCGGCGGCTCGCTCACGCCGAGCGAACTCGCTGATCGCGCCTGGGTCTCGAGCGCCCGCATCGCCAATATTCTGCGCGCCCTCGAGGCCAAGGGCTGGGTCGAGCGCGAGCACTCAAAGACTGACCGTCGTCGCGTACACGTCATAGTGACCGACAAGGGATTCCAGGATCTCGAAATCAAACGTCGGGAATTCGAGGACCGCACCGCGGCCTTCCTCGAGCAGCTCGGCGAAACAGATACCCAGGAGATGGTGCGCCTTCTAAGACGTGCCAACGAAATTATCGACCGCAATCAAGAAAGGAGAGATGCCGAGTGAGGATTCTCAAGCTCTTTAAAAAACATATCCTGGCACTGTTCGCAGCTATCGTACTTATCGTAATCAGCTGCAACGCCGATCTGGCGCTGCCTACCTATATGAGCGACATCGTCGACGTGGGCGTGCAGCAAGGCGGCATCGCCTCGCCCGTGCCCGACACCATTCGCGCCGAATCGCTCGACGACCTCGAACTCTTCATGAGCTCCAAGGACGCCAAGGCTGTGGAGGCCGTGTTTAGCAAGGCGGACAATAACGGCATTCGAACGTACAAGGGCACCGAGGAGGAGCGTGCCGACGGCGGCAAGATTGCCGACATCATGAGCCTGCCCGAGACTGTCGTCCTTTCGTTCAACCAGGGTATTGACGCCAACTCCATGGGCGACATGATGGGCACGTCCGGTGAAAAAGACAACAGCGGCGCCCAGGCCATGCCCACGCCCGAGCAGATGGCGGCGATGACGCCCGAGCAACTCGCCGAGATGCAGCAGAAGGCCGCTGCGGCGCAGAACATGCAAAAACAGATTGATGCCGACGGTGGCAAGATCACCATGAAGAGCCTGCGTCTAGGCGTTGAAGGCGGCCTAATCGACCAGGGCAAGCTCGTCGAGGGCGCCAACGATATGGCAGACAAAATGGGCTCCATGTCGGGCTCCATCGTGACCCAACGCGCCGTGAGCTATGTGCAAGACGAGTACAAGGCACAGGGCATCGACCCCGCCGACGTGCAGAACGCCTACCTGGGCCGCATGGCGACCACGATGTTTGGTCTGTGCCTGGTGTCGCTCGTCGCCACCATCCTGACCGGTGCCGTGGCTTCGCGCACCGCCTGCTCCATCGCCCGCGACCTGCGCCGCGAGACCTTCAACAAGGTTATGCACTTCTCGCCGGCCGAGGTGGGCAAGTTTAGCCAGGCCTCGCTCATCACCCGCTGCACCAACGACATTCAGCAGATCCAGATGGCCGCAACCCTGTTTATCCGCATGTGCCTGATGGCCCCCGTCATGGGCATCGTCGCCGTCATGCGCGTCCTGGCCAACCACACCGGCCTGGAGTGGACCATCGCCGTGGCCATCATCGCGGTTTCGGCCGTTGTCGGCGTGCTCATGGGCCTCACCATGCCCAAGTTCAAAAAGATGCAGAGCTTTGTGGACCGCGTGAACCTTACCGCCCGTGAGCTGCTCGACGGCCTTATGCCCATCCGCTCGTTCAACCGTGAGGAGCATGAGCTCGAGCGTTTTGACAAGGCTTCGCTCGACCTGATGACCACGCAGCTCTACACCAACCGCGCCATGAGCTTCATGATGCCGCTCATGATGCTCGTCATGAACTGCATCACCGTGCTTATCGTCTGGTTTGGCGCGCAGGGCGTGTCCGACGGCGTGATGCAGGTCGGCAACATGATGGCGTTTATCTCCTACACCATGCAGATCGTCATGGCGTTTATGATCCTCACCATGGTTTCGGTCATCCTGCCCCGTGCCGAGGTCGCAGCCGAGCGCGTAGATGAGGTCATCACCTGCCCCACGAGCATCAACGACCCTGCCTCGCCCAAACTGCCCGCTGCCAGCGCGCCGCGCGGCGAGCTCACCTTCCGTGACGTGAGCTTCCAGTATCCCGATGCCCGCGCCGACGTCATTAGCGGCGTAAACTTCACCACGCACGCCGGCCAGATGCTCGGCATCATTGGTTCCACGGGCTCGGGCAAGTCCACGCTCGTGCAGCTGATTCCGCGCCTGTACGACGTCACGGGCGGCAGCATTTCGCTCGACGGCATCGACGTGCGCGACATGACCCTTTCCGAGCTGCGCCGCCGCATCGGTTATATTCCGCAGCAGGGTCGTCTGTTCTCGGGTACCGTCGAGAGCAACCTCAAGTTTGCCGGCGACATGGTGAGTGACGAGGATATGCGCCAGGCAGCACGCGTCGCCCAGGCGGAAGACTTTATCGCCGAGCGCGAGGGCGGCTACGACTCCCCCATCAGCCAGGGCGGCTCCAATGTCTCGGGCGGTCAGCGCCAGCGCTTGGCCATCGCCCGCGCATTGGCCAAAAAGCCCGAGGTCGTGGTGTTCGATGACTCGTTTAGCGCCCTCGACTACAAGACCGACGCGCGCCTGCGCGAGGAGCTGGCCAAAAACGTTACCGACGCCGCACTCGTGGTCGTGGCCCAGCGCATCGCGACCATCATGCACGCCGACCAGATCATCGTGCTCGATGACGGCCACGTAGTGGGCACCGGCACGCACGAGGAGCTGCTACGCAGCTGCCCGGCGTACCTGGAGATCGCACAGTCGCAGCTTTCCGCCGAGGAGCTGGGGCTTACCCAAAAAGAAATTGCAGCCGTCATGGAAGGAGGCGAGCGCTAATGGCAGACGAGACCAAGACTCAGATTCCCAAGCCCACCCGCCAGCGTGGTCCCATGGGCCGCATGGGCGGCATGCGTCGTGGCGAAAAGGCCAAGGACTTTAAGGGCACCATGAGGCAGCTGCTCGGCTATATCGGCCAGCACAAGATTGCCGTGTTTGCCGCCGTCGCCTTTGCCGTGTGCTCGGTCATCTTTAACATTGTGGGGCCCAAGGTGCTCGGTCAGGTTACCACCAAACTGTTCGAGGGCTTGGTTGCCAAGGTCAACGGCACCGGCGATGTCGACTTTGCCTGGATCGCCAAGACGCTCGGCTTTTTGCTCTGTCTGTATCTGGCGAGCTCTGCCTGCAGCCTGATCCAAGGCTGGCTCATGACCGGCGTCACGCAAAAGATCTGCTATCGCATGCGCAAGGAGATTGCCGCCAAGATTGCCGTCGTGCCGATGAGCTACTTTAACGGCCACAGCAAGGGCGACGTGCTCAGCCGCATCACCAACGACGTCGATACGCTGGGTCAGTCGCTCAACCAGAGCGTGACGCAGCTCATCACGTCTGTCACGCAGATTATCGGCGTGCTCGTCATGATGCTGTCGATCAGTCTGCCGCTCACCGGCGTCACCGTGCTCACGCTGCCGGCTGCCGCGATTATCCTAACCGTGATGATTCACTTCTCGCAGCCGTACTTCCGCGAGCAACAGCAAGTCCTGGGCGCCGTCAACGGCATTATCGAGGAGGACTTTGCCGGCCAGAACGTTATTCAGGTGTTCGACCGCGCCGAGGCCTCGATCGAGGAGTTCGACCGTCAAAACGACCGCCTGTTTATTAGTGGCTGGCGCTCGCAGTTCCTGTCGGGCCTGATGATGCCGCTTATGAGCCTGGTGGGCAACATGGGCTACGTGGGCGTCGTCGTGGTGGGCGCGCAGCTCGCGCTGACCGGCAATGCCACGCCCGGCGACATCCAGAGCTTTATCCAGTACGTTCGCAACTTTACGCAGCCGGTGCAGCAGCTGGGCAACGTGAGCAACACGATGCAGTCGATGGCCGCCGCCACCGAGCGCGTGTTTGAGTTCCTGGCCGCGCCCGAGGAGGAGCAGAAGGCCGACGCGCAGATTCCCGAGAAGCGCCCCGGCCACGTTGAGTTCGACCACGTCAAGTTTGGCTACACGCCCGACAAGACCATCATCCACGACTTTAGCTGCGAGGCGCAGCCCGGTCAGACCATCGCCATCGTCGGCCCCACCGGCGCCGGCAAGACCACGCTCATTAAGCTGCTGCAGCGTTTCTACGACGTGGATGGCGGTTCGCTGCGCGTCGAGGGCGTCGACGTGCGCGACTGGGACCGCGCGGCACTGCGCGGCGAGTTTGCCATGGTGCTGCAGGATACCTGGCTGTTTAACGGCACCATCCGCGAGAACATCCGCTACGGACGTCCCGATGCGACTGACGCCGAGGTCGAGGCCGCCGCGCGCGCCGCACGCTGCGACCACTTTATCCATACGCTCGCCGGCGGCTACGACTTTATGATCAATGAGGAGGGCACCAACCTCTCACAGGGCCAGCGCCAACTCGTGACCATCGCCCGTGCCATTTTGGCCGACCGCCCGGCGCTGATTTTGGACGAGGCGACCTCCAACGTCGATACCCGCACCGAGGAGCTCATCCAGCGCGCCATGGATGCGCTGATGCAGGGCCGCACGAGCTTTGTCATCGCGCATCGCCTGTCCACGATCCGCAACGCCGACGTAATCTTGGTGATCCGCGACGGCGACATCGTCGAGAAGGGCACACACGACGAACTGCTCGCCCAGGGCGGCTTCTACGCCGACCTGTACAACTCGCAGTTCGACGAGGCGGCGTAAAACCGGCGGCAAACAACCGCAATACCCAAAAACGGGGGCGCAGAATGAACTGTGCCCCCGTTTTTTGTTCTGCGGCCCTCGAACCGCCTCCCCCGGGACCTGATTAACGGCCTCCCTCAAGGCCCCGTGGACAAAAAATGGCAAATATGAGTACTGTCACCTTTTTAGTAACAGCCAAAACTGCCCCAAACGACCTCTTTGCGGCCTAGATATGCCTTCAAATTGATCAAAATGCCCGGTAGCATGCTTCTGTATGCCAACGTTAATAAACATATTTACTGTTGTGTCTATTATCTTGTAAGATCGATATGATACTATGCTAGCAACAGTACTCATATTTGCCGTTTTTTGTCCACAGGGCATGCCGCAGAAGATCCAACTTGCGCCAGCGTGCCGTACGCTGGCCCTCCCCTTCCGGCAAGCGCCGACATTTCCCCAGATAAAACCGACCAAAATAAACCTGTCCCTTTTCGGCAGATTTCGCTTGCACTTTAGCGTGCGACAGCGGATAATGCCGAGCATTCGAGAATTCGCCAATTGTTGCCGTTAATTGATAAAGGAGGCCCCATATGGCCATGGAATTCAAGCGCAGGTTGCCGATCCCCATGGAGATCCGCGAGGAAATGCCGCTTTCCGCCGAGCTTACCGCCAAAAAGCAGGCATTCGACGCCGAGGTCGCCAAGGTCTTTACCGGCGAGGACGCACGCAAGGTGCTCATCATCGGCCCGTGCTCTGCCGACCGCGAGGACTCAGTGCTTGAGTACATGAACCGACTGGCCAAGGTCGCCGAAGAGGTCAAGGACAAACTCATCATCATTCCGCGCGTCTACACCAACAAGCCGCGCACCAAGGGCACTGGCTACAAAGGCCTGCTGCACAACCCCGACCCCGAGGCGCCCGATGACCTGCTCGAAGGCGTCAAGGCCATCCGCCACATGCACCTGCGCGTCATCGAGGAGACCGGTTTCTTTACCGCCGACGAGATGCTCTACCCGTCCAACTACCAGTACCTCGTCGACCTGCTGAGCTACGTTGCCGTGGGCGCGCGCTCGGTCGAAAACCAGGAGCATCGCCTGGTGTCGAGCGGCATTTCGGTGCCCGTCGGCATGAAAAACCCCACCGCCGGTTCCACCACCGTCATGCTTAACTCCATCTACGCCGCCCAGGCACATCAAAGCTTCATCTTCCGCAACTGGGAGGTTGAGTGCGACGGCAACCCGCTCGCACACGCCGTTATGCGTGGCTACATCGGTCTCGACGGTCGTACCTACCCCAATTACCACTACGAACACCTGGAGCGCCTGGCCGAGCGCTATACCGAGCATGCCGGCTACGCCAACCCGGCGGCGGTCATCGACTGCAACCACGACAACTCGGGCAAGCGCCCACTGGAGCAGTATCGTATTTGCAAGGAGGTGCTCGACAGCTGCCGCCGCAACGAGTTCATCTCCAAGCTGGTCAAGGGCTTTATGATCGAATCCTACCTGGAGGATGGCAATCAGTCAGTCGATGGCGGCGTCTTTGGCAAGTCGATCACCGACCCGTGCCTGGGCTGGGAAAAGACCGACTACCTCATCCACGAGATCGCGGAGCGGGTGTAGGTTACGGCGTTTTACCAAACGCCGTAACCGGCGACGCTGCAAACCCGCCAGAGCGAGCAATCTGCCTTTCAGCTTCGACGGCATGACCAAAAGGTCAATGCCGCCTCGCTTCAAGGCACCTTGCTCGCTCTGGCGGATTTTCGCTGACGTTTTTCTGCCAGCGTCGTTGCCAAAGCTGGCACTTGGGGACGCTCCTTTTGGGGTAGTCGTTGGAGACGCTCTTGTTTGACTAGTCTTTTAAGAACGTCCCCAATGACTACCCAATTGCCACCTCTCCGCCCCCGTGGGATCGGGGGTCGTCTACCGAATGATTGATGCGGGCGCCCTGCGGCCATGTCACACTCAGAAGTGGCCTGACCCAACTTGGAAGGAGCCTCCATGAGCCTTGACAACATAACCCTGCGCGCCGCCACGCTCGACGACCTGGACGGCATCGCCGCCATCTACAACCAGCTGTGGTGCAACACACTGCGCAACCGCGGCGACGTCGAAGCCGCCGATTTCTGCGCGCGCTTTAACATCGCCATGCAGCTGCAGCGCTCCCCCATCGCACTCGTCGCCGAGACCGAGGGCCGCATTATCGCCGCCTGCTGCATCGGCATCTTCGAGGACGGCAAGCCGCGTACCAATCCCACCTGGGAGCCCTGTTACGACGAGCTGTTTATCCAGGCAACCGAGATGGCAAAGACCGCCGATGCCAAACTCGAGGGCTCACTCTTTGGCGATAGCCGCGAAAAGGCCACGGCCGACCGCTTTGCCGCCACAGGTAACGAGTACGCCCAGGGTCAGCTCAACCTGATCATCATTGTGCCCGAGTGGCAGGGCAAGGGACTCGGCCGCGCGCTCATCGACCTTGCGCGCGCCGAACTCGCCAAGGCAGGCTGCACCAAATTCTTCCTGATGAGCGACTGCAACTCCGACTGGCAGTTTTACGAGCACCTCAACATGAAGCGCATCCTAGAAGACCACAGCCAAGACACCGGTGACGGCTTTATCGTCTACATGTACGGCGGCACGCTCTAAGTACCCCTTCAATCAAGGTGCGCCGGGCACCCGGCCCTTGGCCTCTGCCCAGGAATAACCCAGGGGGCCGGACCGCCCGTCCCTAAACCTGCCCGACAGCGCGATATCTCGTCGCCCGAGCGCGCCCCTCTTTAACGAGTGCGCCTTCCTCAAGCAAACCGTTGATAACCCGCAGCGTCACGTCGCGCCCAGTTCCCAGAGCGTCCGAAGCATCCTGGCGCGTAAAACCGCGGGGCCGCTCAAGGGCAAAGCGAATCAAGGCGCGAGCGTATCCACCACGTCGCTCGTCCGAGACATCCTGTAGCATCGCGGACGCCTTGCACGCAACATCAAAGCCAAGCTCCTCCACGAGCTTGGCGCGCACCTCGTGGCCGCAGTCGCCATTCATCGACACGTGCCCCTCTCGCTGCGCTCGCACGGATGCAAACGCCTGCGAAACATCGGGCGGCAGCGCCCCTTCCCGCTCGAGCTGCTCATAATCGCTGTAATCCCCACGCAAGTTGGGACCGCTATTGCCACGAGGCGTCAGATAGGAATTGCGCACGGCGTTGACGTTGGGCAGCGACAACCTAAACATTGCAGGGTAGGCGCAGACTTCGGGTTCCAACCCTTCCGCCTCATAGAGCGCACGGATCCCCTTGAGGCCCGTTCCAAACGCCTCAACCATCCCCAGACGCAAAAAGAGCAGTTGCAGCTTTGGATTCCGAGCGTCCGAGCCGCCCGCAAGCGCCTCCTCGACGCTGATGTGCTGCGGCCCTCCCGCATTGGTAAATTCAAGCGCCGTACGGCTCATCTTGATAAGAGACGCCACCGAAGATTCGTAGTCGCGATGGATAAACAGGTTCAGAATTCCCTCTCGAACAGCCTCGCGGGGATAGTCGTCCTTATCTATGCGATCGAGCCTTCCCGGCACAAAGTACATACGCGTTGCGTTCGATATATTGAGGAACCGTTCGATATCCTCTATCTGCCTGAAGATCGAGCCCTCGCCATCCTGACGGTCGATAAACTCGGTATACGCATCGTCGTTGAAGAGGCCAGCGCGGACTGCAAAGGGGTTTTGGTCAGAGACCAGCAGTGCCAAATTGGTGTAAAAGCCCAGCTCATCGATAAGGCCGAGATTCTTTTGAGAGGTTTGGTCAAACGTAATCTCCGCGCGCCTAAAGACCCGCTCGGCTTCAAAAAACGTCAAGCTCTGTTCATGAGAGCGCGCGGTCTCAAAAAAATCGCCGTCGGTGCGCTTGATCATCGAGCGGATCTGGGCCATCTCGATGGGCACGTTGGCAGGACCTAGGCGCCGATATACCCCGGCGGGAACAAATCCCTTCGAGCACAGGCAGTACGGCTTGTGAGGACCCGCTTCCACCTCGATTTTCACCAACGCTGCGCCATCGATGTCCAATGCGGAGACCGTCGTGATTTCAGAAACGTCGGGATACACGCCATCGGTTATTGCATTAGAGCATTGAAGCATGGTGGCATCGATATCGTCCACTCCGACGATGCTGCCAAAATCGTCGATTCCGATATATAAGGTACCACCATTCGAATTGGCAAACGCCACCACAGCTTTGAGCAGCTTAGGGGTAAATGTGCACTTGAACTCCACGGTTTCACTTTCAACAAGCTGCATGCTACCCCCTATCATCGACTATCGACGATTCTAGACCAACTATCGACGATAAGCAAGGCCCCTGGTACCCTCGCTTAGACCCGAGTGCCCGCGTGCAACGCTGCCCGCCGCACGCAAAAGGGCCCGCCAGCGTGTGCGCCAGCGGGCCCCAGGTCATATCGACACTACCCCGTGTGCCTGCAACCGCATCTACTTGCAGCGCGCCTTGGGCTGCTGCTGGGTGATGCAGTGAATGTTGCCGCCGCCGTAAATAACCTCGCGAGTCATGATACCGATGACTTCACGGTCCGGATAAGCAGCCTGGATATCCTTGAGCGCCTGGGCATCGTTGGGGTCGCCAAACTGTGGCACCAGCACCGCCCCGTTGATGGGCAAGAAGTTGAGGTAGCTGGGCTCAAAGGCGTCCTCGGGAGTACGCGGCAGCACGCCCTCGACGGGGTCAATCGTGCTGGCCTCCTCTTCGGTCATATATACCGAGGCCGCAGGCATAATCACCTTGTGGATCTTGAGCTTGCGGCCACGGGCATCCGTCGTCTCGGAAAGCGTCTTATACGCCTCTTGGCACTCCTTGTAGAACTTATGGTTGGGATCATCGGTCCACATGCAGCAGACCTCGCCGGGCGCACTAAAGCATGCAACATCGTCCACGTGCCCGTTGGTCTCAAACGGGTCGATGCCGTCCTTGATCCAAATGACCTTCTCGATGCCCAGGTACTCGGCAAGCTTCTCCTCGATCTGCTCCTCGGTGTACTGGGGGTTGCGGTCCTCATTGAGCAGGCACATCTCGGTGGTCACCACGGTACCCTGGCCGTCGCAGTTAAACGAGCCGCCCTCGAGGATGTAATCCTCGGGACGATAGCGGTTGACCTGCTCGAGCTGTGCCACCTGCAAGCCGATGCTCGCATCCTTGTCCCACGGGAAATACAGACCGTCGATAAAGCCGCCATACGCGTTAAAGTGGAAGTGCGAGAGTGCCACGTCGCCCTTGTCGTTGACAAGAAACGCCGGGCCGGGGTCGCGGATCCAGGAGTCGTTGTACTCCATATGAATCACGCGCACGTTCTCAACGCCATCGAAAATCTCGCACACCGCAGGGAAATCCTCGGCATTGACACCAACGGTGATGGGTTGGAAGCGTGCAACGGTCTTAATAATCTCGGTAAAGACCTTTTGCGCCGGCTTGGCACCGCAGCGCCACACATCCGAACGATGCGGCCACAAAATCCAGGTGCGCTCCTGCTCCTCGTACTCGCCGGGCATATAGAACCCGTCCTTCTTAGGCGTGGATTCACTCTCATAGATGGTCTTCATTTCAAGCTCCTAAATCTCGATGCTTTTGCTTGACGAGACCATGATGCAGCCGTAGCCAGATGTCCTCAATGGTCCCTCGAGCCCCTTTCAGCGACCGACGGTATACCATTCGCTGACCTAAAGTTATATTCAGGCCGAGAACATGACATACTGGGTTCCACAATGGAAAGGACGCCCTATGCCCCCCATGCAATAAACAGCAGACTATTGAGTTGGACAGTACGACCTGGACTGCTCTCAACGAGCTCGCGCTTGCAATCCACGCATCACACGGTGTCGATAAGCTGCAAAAGGAGACCCTCGAGGGAACGACAGGGCTCGTGCCCCATCGGATCGCCATGTTCGACCTGATCGAGGCGGCGGGCAGTGATGCCCCACGTTACGTCCACCCCGCAAGCAGCGGAATGGACGACCGCGTACTGAGCGACTACTACAACCGCTACGCCGCGATGGACTATACAACATGGAGCTTTGACTTACATAAGGTCGGCGTCTACCGCGACCTCGACCTCGTCGACGTCGAGCGACGCGATGCCACGCCCATCTATCGCAAATGGATGGAACCGCAGGGCGTCTACTTTGGCTGTACGGCCACGCTCGCGCACAACGACAGGCCGCTAGGAAGCATCACCCTGTTTCGCGAACGCACAGCCGGAGACTTCACCGACACCGAGCTCGCAATCCTGCTCGAAATCGCTCGGCACGCGAGCCTCGCGCTCGCCAACCTCTATCCTCGGGGCATTAAACTCACCCAGACAGAAGACACAAACCAGCTGAATGCTTTCATTACAGAACACAATATCCAACCGCGCGAAGCCGAAGTCATGCGGCTCATGCTCGACGGCAAAACGAACAAACAAATGGCAAACGAGCTATTCATAAGCGAGTCAACCGTCAAGAAGCACGTCAACGCCATCTATCGCAAGCTCGGCGTCAGCAACCGCCTGGGCCTCATGACTGCCACGCAAAACATCCCGCGATAAAAAAGGGCGACCTCCAGTGGAGAACGCCCTTTGATTTCGCCATTTGAATTATTGTCGGCTCTGGCTCAAAGAGTAGACAGGTTTATTTTGGCAGGTTTTATCTGGGCAAATGTCTGCCGCCACGAGGGAGCTGCCTTCCATCGCGGCGGTCTTCTAGCAGAAAAACCAAGTGAGCAGGCTTTTTGTAGGAGACCAAGCACGCCCCAAAACGCCACAGCTCTGACCTGCACTGATAATTGTTCTCGGGGGAAGCGGGCACTGCGGGGCGCGGCAACGG
>CABRZJ010000021.1:0-22462 GCA_902475425.1 uncultured Collinsella sp. | reverse complement strand
GCTCGGGAATGTCGTTGTGGCGCTTGAGGATCATCGTGTCGTACATCAGCTGGCATTCGTGTGCGACCGCCTCGGCCTGACCGCCCTCAAAGCCCTTGATCTCGTGCAGAAGCTCCTTGGACTTTTTGCGGTCCTCCTGGCCAACGTAGTAGTTAAAGGCTTTGATCACCAGGTCGACGCGCTGCATCTTGGGGAGGTTGAGTCCCAGCAGCAGGTCGAACATCTCGCTGGCACGCTCGTGGTCCTCGCGCAGCAGATAGGAGTTCAGACGCAGGTAGTCGCGGTTGTAGCGCGGGTACAGCATGCTGGTGAGTTTGCCGTCGAGCAAACGATCGAACTCGTCCCACTGCTTGGCGGCCATCAATTGCTGCAGGCGTTTAAACGTGGTGCGTTTTTTGACGCTAAAGAACACCGACACGGCGATGCAGATGATAACGACGGCGGTCCAGAGGGTGCGGGAATCGGGCATATTAGGGTCCTTAGTCGCTCATAAAGCGAGCGGTATGACAACACGTACTAGATGTATTATACGCAGCGCGCAAGCAAACTGGCATAAAAGCTCATCGAGGCCGAGTGCCATCGCTCGCTGCGGTACACTTACCTAAAGTAAACCATGAAGGGAGACATTACCTATGAAGAAGATCGTTTTGGCTTGCGGTGCTGGCGCTGCTACTTCCACGCTCGTTGCCCAGAAGGTCGCTACCCTGCTCGACGCCAACGGTTATGCCGACAAGTACGAGATCGTGCAGTGCGCCATCTCCGAGGCCAAGGATTACTGCGACGAGGGCGCTGACCTGCTGATCGCCACCACCGTTGCCCCCGAGGGCCTCACCTGCCCGTACGTGAGTGGCGTGCCCTTCATGACCGGCATGAACCGCGTTGCCGCCGAGAAGGCCGTTCTCGACGTCATGGCTCAGTAGGCGCTGACTGCATGAGTGAGCAGAACGCCAACCCGGTAGAGCTCTTTGGTATGCGCGTTGCCCATGTGGGCATTAACGCCACCGACCCGGCAGACGCCCTGGAGATCGCGGAGCTGTTCTCGACGATGATGGGCCTGCCCGTCATCGAGACCCCGGTTTCGTACTTCAACGATTCGCTGGTCGAGATCATGAAGCAGAACGGTCGTGGCACCAAGGGCCACATCGGCTTTGCCGTTAACGACATCGATGCAGCTGAGAAGTGGTTTGCCGAGCGCGGGCTCGAGGTCAACGAAGAGTCGCGCGCGCTGCTGCCCGACGGTGGTACCAAGCTCGTGTACTTTAAGCGCGAGTTCGCCGGTTTCGCCGTGCACCTGTGCCGCGAGTAGCGCACAAGCTGCTTTAGTTAGCAAAAAATGGGGTAAGGCGCGTGGCCTTGCCCCATTTTTAATACCGAGAGGGTGACTGACGGGCTGCCGTAAATCGAAGGTGAATGGCTTTCCGCGAAGTGAACGAGTGAAATCGAACCCCTGGAGCATCGACGCTTTGGAGACGCCGTTTCCTGCGGTTTTGTCAGGTTTTTCTTGCGATTTTGGCGCCAAAAAGTGCGGATGCTTCGGGGGTCCAAAATAGGTCGTTCACTTCGCGGAAAAGCATTCACCTTCGATTCGTGAGAGGCGCCCCTACCGCGGCAGGCGAATCGTAAAGCGGCTGCCGACCCCTTCGACCGAGGTCAGACCGATGACGCCGCCGTGGCTATCGACGATCCACTTGGCGATGGCGAGCCCCAGGCCTGAGCCCTGCGCGCCGGCATCGCGTGCGTTGTCGGCACGGTAGAATCGCTCGAACGCGTGAGCTGCGGATTCCTGGTTCATGCCGATGCCCTCGTCTTCAACGGCTATGTCGATTGTGCCCGTGCCCGCATCGGGTGTTATGCCAAATGTGACGGTCGTTCCCGCGTCCGAATACTTGGCGGCATTCTGCACGATTACGCGCAGAGCCTGCTTCACGAGCGCCACGTCGACGGGCGCGTCGCAGCGCGGGTCGCTGGCAAGCGCAGCGTCAGAAGCCAGCCGATACGTGTGCTCGGTATCGATCATCTGCGATTCTTCGCATACCTCGCTGACCAGTGCAGCCAAGTTGGTATGCGCGCGCCGCAGGACCGTGCGCCCGGCATCGCCGCGCGCCAAAAACAGCAGCTGCTCCACAAGCTCTTGCATGTGCTCGCTTTCGGCTTTAAGGGACGCGATGGATTCCGCCAGCACGTCCGGGTCGTCCTTACCCCAGCGGTCGAGCATGTTCACGTAGCCCTGAATCACCGCGATGGGCGTGCGCAGCTCGTGGCTCGCGTCGTTGACAAAGCGCATCTGCTGCAGCTTGGCCTCTTGCATCTGGCGCAGCAGGCGGTTGAGTGCGACCTCGATGCTTGCCAGGTCGGCGTCGCCGGTGGTGACGCTCGGCGAGTCGACGCTTGCGCGCTCGATGGCCTGCTCCAGTGTTTCCATTTTGCCGCCGGCGAGTTGCATGCGGCCGAGTTCGTCCACGCGCAGGGCCAGATCGTTGAGCGGCGCCATGGTGCGGCGCACGCGGCGGGCGCCGCCGAGCATGTTGAGCACGCTGATGACCTGCCAACCCACAACGACAAGGTAGAGAGGCCATAGCGTGACGAGGTCCTGCGCGAGGGGGAAAGTCTTGGTGGTACGCGCGAGCTCGACGGTATAGGTGAGCGTTGTCAGGTCCCAGCCGCGCGCGGGCGTCAGCGTCATGCCGCGAACGGTGGCGCTGGGGATCCATCCTGCGGTAAACGCGCCGTTGGGCAGCGTCTGGTTGTATCCATAGACGAGGATCGCCGCCGCAATCACCACCAGCAACAGATCGAGCCAGACGTAGCTCATCAGGCGGCGCCACATATAGCTCCAGTTGATGGCGCGGGCGATGGAGGTGACGCGCTTGGCCTCGGCGTTACGTGCGGCAGACATAGCCCACCCCGCGCACGGTCTGGATGATGCGGGCACCGCCGGCGTCCTCGATCTTGGCGCGCAGGTGCGCGATGTGCACGTCGACGTTGTTGGTGTCGCCCACGTATTCGTAGCCCAGCGCCTCGTGCGCAATGCGCTCGCGCGTGAGCACGGTGCCGGCATGTGCCATAAGCAGGGCGAGGACGTCGAACTCGCGGGCGGTCAGCACGATGGGCGAGCCGCCGACCGTGACTTCGCGGCGGTCGAGATCGAGCGCGACCGAGCCCACGGCGAGCGTGGCGGGGGAGGGAGAGGCAGAAGCCTGGGTCGAGTCGCTGACCGGGGGTATCGCAGCGGCGCTCCCGGTCGCGCCGCCCGCCATGCCCGTCCCGGCACCGACGCCGCCAACGCCCGAAGCCGCCCGCACGGCCTCCGAGCGCTTCAGCGCCACACGGATCCGTGCGAACAACTCCTCAATCGCAAACGGCTTGGTCAGGTAATCGTCGGCGCCGGCATCGAGCCCGGCCACCTTGTCCATCACGGCATCTCGCGCGGTGACCATAATCACCGGCACATCCTTGTGCTTGCGTACGCGCCGCAGGACCTCCATGCCGTTGAGCTGCGGCAACAACACGTCGAGCAGAATCAGATCGTAGTCGCGCTCCAGCGCCAGGTCCACGGCGGTGCGGCCGTCGGCGGCGTGCTCCACCTGGTAGCCCTCGTGCTCCAGCTCGAGCGTCACAAAGCGGGCGATTTTCTCCTCGTCCTCTACGATCAGGATCCGTGCCATGCGTGCCCCCGTCTGCGATTACTTGTCGTCGTTCAGATTTTGCTTGATGTCGTCCGCGGCATCAGCGGCGTGATTCATAAGGTTGTTGATGCTGCCGGGCACGTCGCCGTCGCTGTCGATGCGGTAGCGCATGCCAAAGAACAGGCCAATCAGCATCAGCCAAATCGTAGCGCCCCAGGCAAACAGGGCGATGATGGGGATCAGGATGGGGATGTTGAGGATGATCGCATCGCGGCGCGTGGCGATAAACTTGGTGTCCAGGCTCAGGCGGAAGAGCTTTTTGAGGTACTCCCATACGCTGTCCATCTTCTTGGAGAAGTCGGTCTTTTCGCTCGACTTCTCGTAGGCGGCCTGCGCGGCGACCATCTCGGCTGAGGGCTCATCGACTGGCGCGGACTCGGTGGCGGCGTGCGCCGACGTGGTCTGCGTCTTGCCCTGCGACTCGAGCCAAATGATGGCGTCCAAAACGTTGCCGTCGGCGGCGTCGAGCGCGGCCTTGGCATCGGTGTAGCTCACGTTGCACTTGGTGCGGATGGTTTCAACTTTTTCGAGGTCGTCCATGACCTGTCCTTTCGTTCGATGGGCGCGACGCCGGGCGATCTGCCCGGGCGTGAGCGTAGCGTTCGGCGGCCTGCGTTGCGCGGCGCCGCCCCGCCCTTGGTCGAACTCTATAGTGCAGGTTATAGATTAAGCGATTCTTGAGCCAAGATTAATGTTGGATGAATTTTTGCGCGGCGGTGGGAAAAGTATTAGACCTCGATAGCGGAGGATGGGGTGCCTGTGCAAAACGGCGTCAAGGGTTGGTCGAGTGGGCGGTTTCTCCATTGATGTCCGCACAGCATGTGACACTTACCCTGCCGCCCCGCTCTGCCGCGGCGGCATGCGTCTGAACAACGACCCTCTAAGGAGTTCGATACCGATGAGTGACAACGCAAAGCATCTCGCAAAGAAGTGCGTTAAGGACGCGGGGCCGTGCCTCGCGCTGTGCGTAGCCGGCGCAGCGGTCGCGCTGCTGGCTGTTCTGGGGCCGTTCGACGTGCTCCGAAGTGCCAGCTTTCTGCATGCTTGCATGGCTCTTGCCGGCGCCATGATGACCGGCGGCGTGCTCGATTTGATCTTTTGGGTGTTTGACCCGTTTGGATGGAAGAGCGAGGGTAGGTCCCAAAGGATGGAAGGGCTGGAACGGTTGACTTAGTGATCGTGCAGAATGTGGGCTAGCGACTTACAGGGAAGTGGTGATCCGATGACGGTCTATGTGACGGGCGATATTCACGGCGGCGTCGACATGCAAAAGCTTCGCGACTGGGATCTTGGGGATGGTTTGACAAGTGACGACTATCTCATCATCGCGGGCGACTTTGGCTTTCCGTGGGATTTCTCTGCCGAGGAATGTGCCGACATCGCCTGGCTGGAGTCGCGCCCCTATACCGTGCTGTTTGTCGACGGCAACCACGAGCGTTTCGATCACTGGTCGGAGCGCCCCATGGAGCTGTGGCACGGCGGCCTGACGCAGCGCCTGTCGGACACCTCGCCCATCCGACGCCTGACGCGCGGTGAGGTTTTTGAGCTCGACGGCCCAACGATCTCTACCATGGGCGGCGCCACGAGCGTGGATAAGGAATACCGCATTCCGTATTCCAGCTGGTGGCCGCAGGAGCTGCCGGACGAGCGCAACTTTGAGGAGGCGCGGGCAAAGCTCGACAGCGTGGGTTGGAAGGTCGACTATGCGATCACCCATACCTGCTCCACGCGCATGCTTTCGCCCACGCTTTACCCGGCACCTGGCTGGAATTATCCCGATGTCGATCGACTCACCACGTTTTTCGACGAGCTGGAGGACCACCTGGACTACAAGCGCTGGTACTACGGGCATTTTCATCGTGACGCCAACCCGGCCGAGCGTCACACCGTGCTCTACGACTGCATCGTTCGCTTGGGCGACGAACTCCAGCCCTGGGATGTTGCGTAGAGGCGGGGTGGCTGGCTACTCGACCGTTACAGTGATGTTCTCGCGATGCGCGCGGATGACATCCCAGCTAAAGTGCTCGACCAGCTGCTCGGCAGAACGCGGCGTGGTGTCCGGTGCGATGCCCGTTTGCCCGGCGAGCCAGCCCAGCAGTGCCTCGGGTGTGCCAAAGCGGGTACGGAGCTCGCCCAGGTCTAGGTCGCGGTCGCGCTTGGAAAGGCGGCGGCCGTCCGGTGACATGAGCAGCGGAATATGTGCGTAGTGCGGTGTGGGCAGTCCCAGCAGATGCTGCAGGTAGATCTGGCGCGGCGTGGAGCCCAGCAGGTCGCATCCGCGCACGACCTCGGTGACGCCCATGGCAGCGTCGTCGACTACCACGGCTAGCTGGTAGGCAAAAACGCCGTCGCTGCGGCGCACCAAAAAGTCGCCGCACTCGGTGGCGAGTGCCTCGCATTGGGCTCCGTACGTGCGGTCAACGAATTCGATCACGTCGCTGGCGAGGTCGTCGACGGTGGGCACGCGCAGGCGCGTGGCCGGAGCACGCAGGGCACTGCGGCGGGTGATTTCTTCAGCAGAAAGACCTCTGCAGGCGCCGCGGTAGATGGGCGTGCCGTCGCTGGCGTGCGGCGCGCTCGCGGCGTGGAGTTCGGCACGCGTGCAAAAACAGGGATAGGTGAGGCCGGCGTCTTGCAGCTGGCGCAGGGCGTCCTCGTACAGATCCAGGCGATCGTGCTGGTAGTAGGGGCCTTCGTCCCACTCGAGCCCCAGCCAGGTTAGATCGTCAATCAGTTGAGCGGCAAGTTCCGGGCGCTTGCAGCGATCGTCCAGGTCCTCGATGCGCAGCACGATGCTGCCGCCCTGGCTGCGGGCCGAAAGCCACGCACACAGGCAACTGAACACGTTGCCCAGGTGCATGCGGCCCGAGGGCGACGGGGCAAAGCGGCCCACGACGGGGGTGGGCGCTGCCGTTGCTGGTGCGTCCGCGGCGTGTGTTGCTATGTTGCATGCGTTGATATCCATGCGGACGAGTATAGCGCGGGGCGCGGTGGGGGAGACGCTGCCGTGGCCTGCAAGTTGCCGAGGCCGCGCGTTGCGCGTGCCGGACCACCGGCTCGATAGCTCGATCGCCGCCCGCCAGCCCAACCCCTCAAACGACAGAAACCCCGGCAGCTCTTCGCAACTGCCGGGGTTTCCGCGGAAAAGGGGGACATGATCCTCAAGCGAACGGCAAAGGGGCAAACCGTTTTCGCTCAACTGCTTTATGCCCCTTGCTCGCGGACTCAATCAGTGCGCGTGCGGCAACACAAAGCCGCTACACCTGTGACGGAGCTATGAAGTGGTATCTATTGCCGGAGCGGGCTATGCCAAGGAGGGTCCCAGATTGCCGGCAGATAAGGAACGTCCCCAGGTGCCGGCCGCGGGCGTGACTTTCGTTCCGTTTGATACTCCGCTGGCCTAGATGTTCGTCATGTGCGCCCGTAAACGTGGGACAATGGCGTTGCTGGTATCACAGACAAAGGATGTGCCTATGAACGCCCCCGTTGCCAAAACCTGTCGGCAGCGCCGCCTGTTTGCGCGATTCGCTTCCGTCTGCGCGCTCGTTGCGCTTGCGTTGTTGCTGCTGCCTGCCGCCGCGCACGCCGACGGCTACTCCATGACCCAAACCTACATCAGTGCCACGGTCGAGGCCGATGGATCGCTGACCGTTGTCGAGGGACGCCAGTTTGATTTCGACGACGACATCAACGGCGTGTTTTGGGAGATCAATACGGGCACCAACCAGCAGGGCGGCACGGCGGGCGTCGACGTGCTGAGTGTCGAGGAAGAGGACACCGCGTTTAACAAAGTCGATAGCGCGAACAAGGGTGACTCCGGCGTCTATACGGTCGAGCAGACCGGTGACGGCGTAAAGATCAAGGTTTTTAGCCCCCACGAGAGCGGCGACAGCGCGATCTATTACGTGAGCTACACCATGACCGGTGCGGTCATGAACTGGGCCGATACCGCTGAGCTCTACTGGAAATTTGTAGGTGACGGCTGGTCCGCGGATTCCGACGATGTCGAGATGGAAGTGTACTTCGCAAATGCCGCTGCCGGGACGGCGGCCGTCAAGGGCGATAACTTCCGCGCATGGGGCCACGGCCCGCTGACGGGCGACGTATCGCTCGATGCGGACGAACCCATGGTCACCTATACCATTCCCTGCGTGCATCAGGGCGAATTCGCCGAGGCGCGCATCGCCTTCCCCAGCGACTGGGTGCCATGGCTTTCCGCTTCAAGTGAGGAGCGCATGCCGACAATCCTGAGCGAGGAGAAGGCATGGGCCGACGAAGCTAACGCCCGCCGCGCTCACGCTCGCGTGATTTCCAATGCGCTTGCCGTGTTAAGTGTTGTCGCGGCGGTGGCCTTTACCGGCACAATCGTTGTGCTCAAGCTGCGCCGCCGCAAGCCCAAGCCGCTTTTCCAGGACGAATATTTCCGTGATGTGCCTTCGGCCGACCATCCCGCCGTACTTTCGGCCCTCATGAGCTGGAACGAGGTGCCCGATCAGGCATATATCGCCACGCTCATGAAGCTCACTGACGACCGTGTGATCAAGCTGGAGCAGGCGACCGTGACCAAGGCCAAGAAGGGTCTGTTGGGGCGCGAAAAAGAAGAGCAGACGTATCGCGTGACGGTGAGTGACGCGGGCTGGAAGTCGGCCAAGGGCATTGACCACATGGTGCTTAAGGTCTTCTTTGCCGGCGCTAAGCCCGACGAGAACGGTGATCGTTCGCGCACGTTTGACGAGCTGCAGCACTACGTCAAGCAGCACGCTACGCCCGTGGGCGACAAGCTCGAGGACTATCAGAACACCGTTAAGGGCAAGCTGGCCGATAGCGAGTACGTTGCCTCGGACGGCATCGTTGCAATGGTGTTTTGCCTGGTTCTCGGTATTCTGATCGCCTTTGTTCCCATGGGATCCATTTTCTTTACCGACGGCGCACAGGTGAACATTATCGCCGCGCTTATCTCGGTGCCGATTGTGCTGGTGGGTATTGGCGGGGGCCTTACGTTCCGCCGCTTTACGCCGGAGGGCGCCGAGGTGGCGGCGCGCTGCAAGGCGCTTAAGCATTGGCTCGAGGACTTCACGCGCCTAAAGGAAGCCGTCCCCGGCGATCTGGTCCTGTGGAATAAACTTCTGGTGATGGGCGTGGCGCTGGGCGTTTCGAAGGAAGTCCTGCGTCAGCTTGCCGAGGCTGTTCCTCCCGAGGTGCGCGAGGCCGACGGTTTCTACGACAATTACCCCTGCTACTGGTGGTACTACCATCATTACGGTATCGATTCGCCGCTCGATTCATTTAACGATGTGTATCACGAGAGCATCCGTGAGCTGGCTTCGAGTTCCGATAGCTCGAGCGGCGGCGGAGGCGGCGGCTTCTCGGGCGGCGGCGGAGGCGGCGTCGGCGGAGGCGGCGGCGGAACGTTCTAGCGAGCGCTTGCTTTGGGGTGGACCTTTCTGGGCGGTTGCCAGGGAAGATCCATCCCATTTTTGTGCATCGAAACGGGCCATACTTTCCGCTGCGGACCTTCGCGCAAGGGGCAGTGGGCAAAAAATGCCAAATATGAGTACTGTTGCCTAGATTGTCACATTTGTTTGTACTAAATAATGGACCCCTAACGAGATTATTTCTCGTTAGGGGTCCATTTTATTGTACATTTGGGGAGATACGTTAGTTCATCCAACGCGTCGAGAGGTCTAAGAGACCCGAAAAAGCCGAATTTCGCTGCCACTAAAAAGGTAACAGTACTCATATTTGATGTTTTTTGACCACAGCTATATGTGAACCCCTATATAGCGACCTCAAGAAGGGCTTCGTCGGTCGTTTTGATTAAGACTGTCCCCAACGACTAGTCATTTAAGAACGTCCCCAACGACTAGGTGCGGCTGCTGCCAAGGAGTGTCCCGGGGTGCCGGCACAAGAGGAACGTCCCTAACTGCCGGGTTTTAGACTGTTAGGTCGAGTTCGTAGAGGAAGCTTTCGCGCGGCATGGCGTGGCGGCGTTCCTCGCGGTTAGCGCGGTGCGTGGCGGTGCGCTTAAAGCCGTGCAGCTCGTAGAACTTCCACGAGCAGTTGGAGTCGGTGTACAGGTGCGCGCTGGTCGCCCCGCACGAGGACAGATGCGAGATAGCGGCGTCGAGCAGCACCGTGCCAACGCCCAGGCCGTGGACATCGCGATCCACGGCAAGCAGTGTGACCTCGTTGTCGTGTGGCAACGGGCTGCTCTCGAGCAGGCGGTTGTTGGTTCGGATGGTTGTGCGCACAAACGAGAGATACTCGGCGCACGACTCGGGTTCCAGTTCGCGCATCTGCGAAAGCAGTGCACGCTCGGTATCCATCCAATGTTCCTTGACGGTGGCGCCGGAGCTTTGTCCTGCGCGTGCAAGCGCAATGCCGCGCGCCTCGCCGTCAATCACCGCAACCTGCGAAAACGTCGAGGACGAAAGGCAGTAGGCAAGGTCGCACGCGGCCTCGAGGCGGTTGTACTCATCGTTATCCGAGTTGTTATGCCAAAGCTGCTGTAAGATCAGCGCGATGGCGTCGAAGTCTTCGGTATCAAACGGTCGGTAGAGAACCCGCGAGACCATGGTGCCTCTTTCTATTGCGGATGCATATCGAGCAAAGTTCTACCACGCCATTGGCATCTAAATATGGTGCCCCTGTGTTCCATCAACTCACCGTGCCCAGTGGCGCTCCTGCAACCCCGCTCGCAAGCTTTTTCTGCACAGCCGTGCGTTGCGGGGTGCATCGTCGCGCTCGATGCGCTACATTGAATCAGTATTTTCAATGCCGCTGCGCGAGCGCTGCAGATCGACGTATCACCGACTCACAGAGCACGGCGGCGTACCAGACAGGAGGACTGCATGGGATCTGATGTGAAGATCGCACGCGCGTTGATCTCGGTTACCGATAAGACGGGCGTCGTCGATTTCGCACGGACGCTGGTTGACGACTTTGGCGTCGAGATCATCTCTACGGGCGGCACGGCTCGTGCCATCGAGGACGCGGGCGTTCCCGTAACCCCCATCGAGGAGTTCACGGGCTATCCCGAGATGATGGACGGCCGCGTCAAGACGCTGCACCCCAAGGTCCACGGCGCGCTGCTGGCCCGCCGCGATTCCGAGCAGCACATGCAGGAGGCGGCTCAGCACGGCATTAAGCTGATCGACCTGGTCGTCGTCAACCTGTACGAGTTCGAGAAGACCGTCGCCAACCCCGAGGTCACCTTCGCGGACGCTATCGAGCACATCGACATCGGTGGCCCCTCCATGCTGCGCTCTGCTGCCAAGAACGCCGCGAGCGTTACCGTCATTTCCGACCCGGCCGACTATGATGCCGTCCTGGCCGAGATGCGCGAGACCGGTGGCTGCACCACGCTTTCCACCCGTCGTCGCCTGCAGGTGAAGGTCTACCAGACCACCGCCGCCTACGACACGGCTATCTCCCGTTGGCTTGCCGCCCAGGCAAGCGACGTGGCGGATACCTCTGCCAAGCTCGAGATTTCGCTGGAGAAGGTCGACGACCTGCGCTATGGCGAGAATCCTCAGCAGAAGGCCACGGTCTACCGCTTTGCCGAGGGCTGCGAGAACACCGCGAGCTCGCAGTTTCCGCTCGTGGGCTCCGAGCAGATCCAGGGCAAGCCGCTCAGCTACAACAACTATCTGGATGCCGACGCCGCCTGGAACCTGGTCCGCGAGTTCGACGAGCCGGCCTGCGTGATCCTCAAGCACCAGAACCCCTGCGGTTCCGCCGTTGCCGAGGACATCACGGCCGCCTACGACCGCGCCTTCGCCTGCGATCCCAAGAGCGCCTTTGGCGGCATCATCGCCTGCAACCGCGAGGTTCCCTTTGATCTGGTTGAGCACTTTGCCGATCAGAACAAGCAGTTCGTCGAGGTCATCATCGCCCCGAGCTATACCGATGAGGCGCTCGAGCGCATGGCTAAGCGCCCCAACCTGCGCGTGCTGGCTACCGGCGGCGTGGACCACGGCGCCCAGGTGGAGCTGCGCTCCGTCGACGGCGGCATGCTGGTGCAGGAGGTCGACCACGTGACCGAGGATCCCGCGACCTTTACGTTCCCCACTGACCGCAAGCCCACCGACGCCGAGATGGCCGAGCTCGAGTTTGCCTGGAAGGTCTGCAAGGGCGTTAAGTCCAACGCCATCCTGGTTTCCAAGGGCAAGGCCGGCATTGGCATGGGCCCGGGTCAGCCTAACCGCGTTGACTCTGCGCTGCTTGCCTGCGAGCGTGCCGAGGACTTCTGCGAGCGCGAGGGCGTGGAGAAGGGCGGCTTTGCCTGCGCAAGCGACGCGTTCTTCCCGTTCCGCGACAACGTCGACGTGCTTGCCAAGCATGGTGTGACCTGCATCATCCAGCCCGGCGGCTCCAAGCGCGACGACGAAAGCATTCAGGCCTGCAACGAGCACAATATTGCTATGGTCTTCACGGGCGCTCGCCACTTCCGCCACTAAGCAAGGTGCGGCATCTGGGCAACCCTCGCCGACCTGTTAGGTTGACTGGGAAGGATGGGATGTTATCTCGTCCCTTGGACTTGCCTCGCTTCCAAAATAATCTCTGCAAAAGACGGCTGCTCCGTTTGGAGGGCCGTCTTTTTGGTATAAGAGGACGGAATGACTAACACGAAAGGTACAACCATGCCCCAGATTGATGATGCCGAGCTGTTTGGCAATGCCGAGGATCAGCGTGCGTACGAGGACTTTTGCGCCAATCAGGAGGCGGTCGAGAAGTTCACGCTCGACAAGCCCGCGCTCATCTGCCGTTGGCGTATGTCCAACAAAAAGGTGCCCATGCTCAACCGTCACATCCGCGCACTGTCCGAGCGTCTGGTGCAGGGCGAGCCGCTTACCCATAACATGCTCAGTTGGGCCAAGCAGCACGTTGAGTGGTCACTTGCCGAGGGCGATTACACCGCCCACGACGGTGTGCTCATGCTGGTGATCGACGTTAACGGCAACGCCGCCATGACGGTGGGGGAGTACGAGCCGCTGTCCGACACGTCGGCCAAGGCGCTGCGTGCCCGTTCTGCCGAGGCTCGCTCCGAAGCCGACGAGACCGGCGTGGCGCCCGAGCTGCTCGCTGCCGTCAACGACGGTGAGCTGGCCTTTGTGGCGCCGGCGGACGAGTGCCTGTGCGGCACGGCGACGCTCATCGAGCAGCTGGCCCAGACCAAGGGCATCCCGGTCACGCGCGTAGATATTCCCGCGCAGCTTAAGGGCGCGCTGTTCCTAGTGAGCGACGAGCACGGCGTGGTCCCCGCAACCGAGACGGACGCCGCCGACGCCGACGCCGCCACGGTCGCCTTCTTTGCCGACGGCTACGAAAAGCTCCGTGCCCGCCGCTAAATGATTTTTCTGGGACGGGGATTAAAGAATCATTTTGGTCCCCGCCACCGCTGCGAGTGCGAGGCGGACAAAACGCCCCCGCTCGCGAACAGTTCTGTCACCTGGCACCGCGCGCGGTGCACACCCGCAGTTTCGCAGCCATAATGGTGGCAAGACAACCAAGAGGGGAGCGGAATCCATGGCGCTGATCTATATCGTTGAGGACGACGAGCCCATTCGTCGCGAGCTTGCCGATATCCTTGCCCGTGCCGGTTTTGAGGTCGAGGCCTGCGAATCATTTGAGCATGTCTCGCGCGATATTCTCGCCGCCGCGCCCGACCTGGTGCTGCTCGACCTCACGCTTCCCGTCAAGGACGGCCAGCATATCTGCCACGAGGTTCGCCGCGAATCCGAGGTCCCCATCATCGTCCTCACGTCGCGCACGACCGAGATCGACGAGGTCATGGCCATGACGCTCGGCGCGGACGACTTTGTTCCCAAGCCCTACAGCGCCCGTGTGCTCGTGGCGCGCATCAATGCCTTGCTGCGTCGCACCGCGGCGGCAGGCGAGCGCAGCACGCTCGTCCACAAGGGATTGGAGCTCGACCTCGCCCGCTCCATGGTCACCAATACGGCAACCGGCGACAGTACCGAGCTCACCAAAAACGAGCTGCGTATCCTTTCGCTGCTCTTGGGTCGCGCGGGCAAGATCGTCTCGCGTCCGGCCATCATGCAGGACCTGTGGGACTCCGACGCCTTCGTGGACGACAACACGCTTACCGTCAACATCAACCGCCTGCGCACCACGCTCGAAAAAATCGGCATCAAGGGGTATTTGACGACGCACCGCGGCCAAGGCTATTCGGTCTAGGGGCCGGCTATGTCGTTTGGCAAGTTCTTTAAAGATGCGCTGCTTCCCGTCGCCGTGTGGACCTGCGGCGTGCTGCTGAGCTGCTTTGTGCTGACGGTCGCCGGCGCACCCGTTTCTATCGTGGTCGTGGCGGTTGGCGTGTCCTTTATTTTCGGTATGCTCGGCATCGTGATCGAGTACGCTCGCCGTCGCCGTTTTCTGCGTCAGTTGGAGCGCGCGGCAGAGGAACTCGAGAGTCCCGCATGGGTGCAGGAGATGGTGCAATGCCCGACCTATGCCGAGGGCGAGCTCGAGTACGAGGTCTTGCGCCGGGTGGGCAAAGCTGCCTGCGACGAGGTTGCCGAAGGCCGGCGCCAGACCGATGATTATCGCGACTATATCGAAAGCTGGGTCCACGAGGCCAAGTTGCCTCTGGCGGCAGCCCATCTGATTCTTGAAAACCTGGACGGCAGCGAAGACGATCTGTCGCGCGTAGACGACCTCGGTCGCGAGCTTGCCCGCGTGGAGCGCTATATCGACCAGGCGCTGTACTATGCACGCTCGGAAGTCGTGGAGCGTGACTACCTGATTCGCCGCTGGGATCTTAAGACCCTGGTGACGGGCGCGATCAAGGCCAACGCGCGTGAGCTCATCGCGGCGCACGTGGCCCCGGTGTGCGAGAACCTCGACTTTGAGGTGTTTACCGACGAGAAGTGGCTCGAGTTTATTCTGGGCCAGCTCATTCAGAACAGCATTAAATACGCACGTGAGGATGGTGCGAAGATCACGTTTTCGGGCGCGTTGCTGGACGAGGGCCTGGCAAGCGAGCGCATCGAGCTTACCGTTGCCGACAACGGCTGTGGCGTGAGCGCGGCCGACCTGCCGCGCGTGTTCGAGAAGGGCTTTACCGGCGATAACGGCCGCACCACCAAGCGCGCAACGGGCATTGGCCTCTACCTGGTGGCGCGTCTGTGCTCCAAGATGGGTATCGATGTCACCGCGGCATCCGAGCCCGGCGAAGGCTTCGTCGTCACGTTTGCCTTCTCGACCAACAAGTTTCAATACTTCGAGTAACGCACGCGGCAGACGCCCGCCCAAACAAAAACGTGCCGCCCCAAACGGGGCGGCACGCCATTCTTCTATCAGACAACTCGCTGAAGTAAGGCTGCGAAGGCCGCGGGGCCGGGAGGGGTTTCCTAAGGGCACATCCCGCAGCCGCAACGCGGCGAGGACGTGCCCGTGGAAACCCCGCAGGCCTTGCGCCGGCGGGAAGGAACCTACTTCACGACCAAGATGTCGCAGTCCGTGTTGCGCAGCAGGAACGTCGAAATCGAACCCAGGAGCGCATACTTGATCGAGGACAGGCCGCGGGCGCCGCAGAGCACCAGGTCGGGCTTAACCACGTCGAGCATCTCGTCCTTGAGCGTCTCGCGAATGCGGCCGGCGCGAATCATGACCTCGACCTCGGGAATATCGGGATTGGCCTTGGCCTCTTCGAGCTGCTTGGCGATGGAGTTCTTAAATGCCTCCTCTAGGCCGTTGACCAGATCGACCGGATAGGAACCGGCGCTCTCGAGCGCCGTGGAATCGATAACGTGGCCGATAATCAGCTTGGCGCCGTTGTTCGCGGCGACCTTGATGGCGCGTGCGAGCACAAAATCCTGCTGCTCAGTACCGTCGAGTGAAACAAATACCTTGGTGTAGCCCTCGTTCATGGTTTCCTCCTTGGTCTATCGCACGGGCGCGGGGCTCGTGCATCGGGCGGGCGCGGGCGCGTTGGCCGCCGGACACTTTATCTTGTTGCAGTTATACCCAAGGATTTGGGTTTGACCGCTCGCAATTCTGTGAACGGGCGAGTTTTTTGGTAAGGGTAGGCGCAGGCGCGCCGCCAACGGTTGATAATGGGACATCGCCCGCACCGTCCGCAGAACATCTACCGGCGGGTGTCTAACGAGGGGGTCCCTTTGGATATTATCGAGCTTCTAAAATCTGCCTTCATGGGCCTGGTCGAGGGCATCACCGAATGGCTGCCTGTTTCGTCGACCGGTCACATGATCTTGGTGGACGAGTTCGTCAAGATGAACGTGAGCGAGACGTTCTGGAACATGTTCCTGGTCGTGATTCAGCTTGGCGCCATTTTGGCCGTCTGTGTGCTGTTCTTCCATGAGCTCAATCCGTTCTCGCCCAGCAAGGGCAAGGAGGGCCGTCGCGACACCTGGGTGCTGTGGGGCAAGATTGTGCTCGGTTGCATTCCTGCGGCGGCGATCGGCCTGCCGCTCAACGACTGGATGGAGGAGCATTTCTACAATGCTCCCGTCGTGGCGCTGGCGCTCATTGTGTACGGCGTGCTGTTTATCGTGATCGAGAACTGGCGCGCAAACAAGCGCGAGGAAATGGCCGTTGCCGGTTCGTTTGGTTCGCGTGCTGTGGTGTCGGGTGGACGTCCCGCCGGTGCGCACTTTGCGGCGCCCGCCACGGCTACCGCTGAGGATGAGGACGATGACGAGAACCTGGACTTTGGCTCCATCGCCACGCTCGAGGACCTCAGCTGGAAGACTGCGCTGGGTATCGGCTGCTTCCAGGTGCTTTCGCTGGTGCCTGGTACGTCTCGCTCCGGTTCTACCATCATCGGCGGCCTGCTTTTGGGCTGCACGCGCTCGGTGGCGTCTAAGTTCACGTTCTTCCTGGCCATCCCTGTCATGTTTGGCGCGAGTGCGCTCAAGCTGGTCAAGTACTTCATCAAGGGCGGCACGTTCGGCACCAACGAGATCGCCATCTTGGGCGTGGGCTGCGTCGTCGCCTTTGTGGTGTCGCTCATTGCCATCAAGTGGCTTATGGGCTTCGTTCGCCGTCACGACTTCAAGTGCTTCGGCGTCTACCGCATCATCCTGGGCATCGTGGTGCTCGCGTACTTCTTCGTTCTGGAGCCTATGCTTGGCCTGTAACTTGGTTGACGCTGCGCGGCGGCCAGAGCGACAACTTGTCATTCAACGAGGGCGGCATGACCAAAAGGTCTATGCCGCCCTCTTTTCATGCCAATTTGTTCGCTCTGGCCGCCGCTCGCTACCGTTGCCATGACATCGGTGGCTCCGTGATTGGTGCATTGGGGGTCAGATTTCTTTGCACCAACGTGGTGCAGACCAACCTGACCCCATTGCACCAAATCTGCCGGGGCGGGCCTGACGGTGGCGCACGGAGTCGTGGTGTGATTTGCGTCGGTGTCCGCGCGGCTCGGTATACTGGTACGGCTCAAACTATGGCGCTGCCCGCAGGCGCGCCGTCCGTCAGATGAGGAGTCGCCCATGACCCAGCCCCTGCCCTGGGAAAAGAACGCCGCGGTGCCCGTGCCGCCCGCGCCGGAACCCGTGCCACTCGATGCATACACCGCCCCCGCTGCGCCGGAGCCCGAGCTCGTTCCGCTCGACATCTACGACGCTCCCGCGCCGGCACCCAAGCCCGCCAAGCCGCTCGTCGACATCGACAGCCTTAATCCCGCCCAGCGCGAGGCGGTCCTGACCACCGAGGGCCCGTTGCTGGTGCTCGCCGGCGCCGGCTCGGGCAAGACCCGCGTCCTGACCTTCCGCATCGCACATATGCTCGGCGACCTGGGTGTTAAGCCTTGGCAGGTTCTTGCCATTACGTTTACCAACAAGGCTGCGGCCGAGATGCGCGAGCGTCTGGCGGCACTCATTCCCAGCGGCACCCGTGGCATGTGGGTGTGCACCTTCCATGCCATGTGCGTGCGCATGCTGCGCGAGGACGCCGACCTGCTGGGCTACACCGGCCAGTTCACCATCTACGATGACGACGACTCAAAGCGCATGGTGCGCGACATTATGCAGGCGCTCGGCATCGAGCAAAAGCAGTTCCCCATCAACATGATCCGCAGCAAGATCAGCTCTGCTAAAAACGCCATGATCGGCCCCGAGGACATGCTCAAGAGCGCCGATAGCCCCAATGACAAAAAGGCCGCGCAGGTCTACCTGGAGCTGGAGCGCCGCCTGCGCGCCGCCAACGCGATGGACTTCGACGACCTGCTCGTACGCACGCTCGAGCTGCTGCGCACCCGCCCCGAGGTGCTCGACAAGTACCAAGAGCGCTTCCGCTACATTAGCGTCGACGAGTATCAGGACACCAACCACGTCCAGTACGAGATCGCCAACCTGCTGGCCGCCAAGTACCAAAACCTCATGGTTGTGGGCGACGACGACCAGTCCATTTATAGCTGGCGTGGCGCCGACATCACCAATATCCTGGACTTTGAGAAGGACTTTAAAAACTGCAAGACCGTCAAGCTGGAGCAGAACTATCGCTCCACGGGTCACATCCTGAGCGCCGCCAATGCCGTTGTTCGCCACAACTCGCAGCGCAAGGACAAGCGCCTGTTTACGGCCGAGGGCGATGGCGAGAAGATCCAGGCCTTCCAGGCAAGCGATGAGCGCGACGAGGGCCGCTGGATTGCCGGCGAGATCGAGAAGCTGCACGCCAAGGGCACGAGTTACGACGATATCGCCGTGTTCTACCGCACCAACGCCCAGTCGCGTATCCTCGAAGATATGTTCCTGCGCGCGGGCGTGCCCTACAAGATCGTGGGCGGCACGCGATTCTTCGACCGCGCCGAGATCCGCGACGTCATGGCCTACCTCAAGATGATCGTGAACCCGGCCGACGAGATGAGCGTCAAGCGCGTCATCAACACGCCGCGCCGCGGCATCGGCTCCACCTCGATCCAAAAGATTGAGCAGCTGGCGCGCGACAACCGCTGCTCGTTCTTCCAGGCCTGCGAGATCGCAACAGCCGAGACGGGCATGTTTAGCGCCAAGGTGCGCAACGGCTTGTCGAGCTTTGTTTCGCTGGTGCGCGAGGGCCGTCGCATGGACGGCGAGCTCAAGGACGTCGTCGAGATGATCGTCGATAAGACGGGTCTGCTGCAGGCGTTCCGCGCCGAGGGCACCATGGAATCCGAGAGCCGCGCCGAGAACATCCAGGAATTCCTGGGCGTCGCTGCCGAATTTGAGGAGACGCACGAGGATATCGAGGGCACGCTCGAGAGCTTGGAAGAGCTGCGTGCAGCCGGTGTTGCCGACGTGCCGTCCGTCGCCGAGTCCGAGTCCGTCGTGGTGAGTGCGCCCGCGTCCGAGCCGGGGCCGTCCGCTCCGGCATCCTCGTTTGAGGCACTTGTCGGCGCTCGTGACGCCGCGGGCTCCAATCCGCTCGATAGCCTAGCCGCCCCGGCGCTCTCGCCGCAGGATGCCTTGGCCGCCGCCATCGCGGGCAACGCGTATGCCGCGCCGACGGAGATGCCGGCGGGCGCCGTGCATGCCGACGAGATCGAGCGCACCTACGGTCCGCTCACCTGTAAGGCGCTGCCGGCACTCATGGAGTGGCTGGCCCTGCGCTCCGACTTGGATTCCCTGGCCGGCGAGACGCATGCCATTACCATGATGACCATCCACTCCGCCAAGGGCCTGGAGTTCCCGGCGGTGTTCGTGGCCGGCATGGAGGAGGGCATCTTCCCGCACGTGCACGACTTTGGCGGCAGCGATGATCCGGGCAAGCTCGAGGAGGAACGTCGCCTGGCCTACGTTGCCATCACGCGCGCCCGTAAGCGCCTGTTTCTGACCTATGCGGCCACGCGTCGCACCTACGGCTCGACTTCTGCCAACCCGCGCTCGCGCTTCCTCAACGAGATTCCGTTTGAGGATATCGAGTTTAGCGGTATCGGTTCTGCCGGTTTTGAGGGCACGGGCTGGGAGAAGCGCGGCGACCGTCACGGCACCTTTGGCTCGGGCATGGGCTCGGATATGTATGGCGGCAAGGTGTTTGGCTCGCATACGCGCTCGACCGGCGGTTCCGGATCGCGCGGCGGATCGAGCTTCGACGATTTCTTTGGCGGCAGCAGCTATGGGACCGAGCGCCATCGTGGGGTCTCGCCCGACGCCGGCCGTGTTGCCTCGACCTTTGGCTCGGGCGCGCCGCGAGCCAAAAAGCCGTCGTCCAAGGTGTCGCCGACGGTGGAGCGCAAGGTCGATCGCGCCAGCGCGTCGCAGGACTTTGCCGCGGGCGATACCGTGAGCCACAAGACCTTTGGCACGGGTACCGTGATCTCGGTCGCCGGAGACATGATCGAGGTTCAATTCGAAAAGACCGGCCAGACTAAAAAGCTAATGAAGGGCTTTGCGCCTATCGTCAAGCTGTCGTAATCCCGGCGGACCTGGGCGGGCGTATAGGGCAACATCGCCTGCTCGGGCAGTCCTGCGCAAGACGGAGGCCACATTAAGTGGCCTCCTTTGCGTGCGGAACTCGCGATCGATGTTGCCCTATACGCCCGCCCAGGTCCTTGGGTAACGTTGCTGGACGAACGTCGCTTTGCTCGTTCGCTTTTTGGTCTGGAGAGCCGGGTGGGCTGATAAATAGATAAATAGATATGAGTAGGGGCTCTCCCGTACATGGACGGGGGAGCCCCTTGTTTCGTTTTGGTTGTTGTTGCGACCTAGAGGTGGCTGATGATCAGTTCCATCTTGCCTTCGAGTTCGATCTGGTCCACGGTGCTGGGGGCCAGCAGGTGGCTGCCCTTGTGAACGGGCTCGCCGCAGACGGTGCCTTCGCCGTCGATGACCGACAGGCACATGAAGGGCCAGCGCTGCTCGAGGGTCTTGCTGCCGTCGACGCGCACGCGATCGACGGTGTAGCAGGAGTTGGACTCGAGCTCGGTCACGCCGTCGACCTCGGGCGCGGTCACCGTGCCGTCGGTCGGAGCCTGAGCATCAAAGTCGATGCAGTCGAGGCTCTGCTCAATGTGCAGGGGACGCAGTTTGCCGTCGGTGCCGGGACGGTCGTAGTCGTACAGGCGATACGTCACGTCGCTCGACTGCTGCGTCTCCAAAATGAGCGTGCCGGTCTTGATGGCGTGCACGGTACCGGAATCAATCTGGAAAAAGTCGCCCTTGTGAATCGGCAGCACGTTGAGCATGTCGTCCCAACGGCCTTCCTCGATCATCTGTGCGGCCTCGACGCGGTCCTTGGCACGCTGGCCGACGATGATCGTGGCGCCGGGCTCGCAATCCAGCACGTACCAGCACTCGGTTTTGCCCAGGCTGTCGTTCTCGTGCTCGGCGGCGTACTCGTCGTTGGGATGAATCTGGATCGAAAGGTCGTCCTTTGCGTCCAGAATTTTAATGAGCAGCGGGAACTCCCTGCCCTCGCAGTTGCCAAAGAGCTCGCGGTGCTCGTCCCATAGCCACGACAGCGTGTGGCCGGCATACGGGCCCTCCGCAATCTGGCAGTCGCCGTTGGGGTGTGCCGAGATGGCCCAGCACTCACCGATGGGGCCATCGGGAATGTCGTAGCCAAATACGGTTTCGAGTTGACGGCCGCCCCAAATCTTCTCGTGGAAGATCGGCGTCAGTTTAATCAAATCGGACATGTTCATACCCCCATTGTGCTGCGTGGGCGCCGCATAAAACTGTTCAAAACGAGCGCCCGTATGACTACAAAAACCTATGCCAACGTTACGTTGTGCAACTCAAAGCGGTCGCCAACGTTGCGCGAGATCGAATACTCAAAGGCCGCGCCGCTGTCCAAAAAGCCAATCTGCTTGAGCTCGAGCAGGGGAGAGCCAGGTTTGGTGTCCAGGCGCTCAGCTTCTTCCTCGGTTGCTGCCACGGCGCGAATGGTACGGTGGAAGCTCGAAATCTTCAGCCCGCATTGCTCGCGGACAAAGCGGTAGACCGATCCGTACAGGTCCTTCTTTTTCAGCCCCGGAATCAGCTCGAGGGGCATGTAGGTGTACTCGATGACGATGGGCTTCTCGTCGGCCTGACGCACGCGCACGATGTGATAGGCAAAGTCATCCTCGGCAATTCCCAGCTGGGCTGCGATGTCCGCTGGTGGATTAACAATCGAGAAATCGTAGACCACCGAGGTCACCTTCTCCCCGCGGTGCTCATACGAAAAACCCTGGGCACGGTCGTTTTTGCCCTGGAAAAACGCCTGGCCGGGAAGCCCCGCCGTGTCCTTAACGTAGGTACCCGATCCGCGTCGGCTGGTAATAAGACCTTCCTCGGTGATTTGTTCAATAGCTCGTTTGACGGTGATTTTGGAAACGCTATAGAGCTCGCAGAACTCAACGACGGTGGGAAGCTTGTCGCCCGGTTTAAGAGCGCCATCCTCGATACTTCGACGAATATCTGCAGCTATCGCCTCGTATTTGGGAATCAAGGAACCTCCTTTCCAACTTGATTGAGAATAAAAGAAAGTATAGTCAACGCCTAAGTATCTCTATTGAGTTATTGAAAAGTTCGAGAAAGATAAAATCAAAAGACGCCCCGCTTGTAAAATCAGAGCGTTTTAAATGATAAACATCTGAGTAGTGTCGTGTTGAGGAATGATCGGTCCGAGGACAGGACCGAACCGATATAGCGGCCAGCGAACCGAATCTCGTACTCTGCGTTTCCCCAGATAAAGCCTGCCAAAACAAACCTGTCCCTTTTTGGTAGGTTTTTGCCTTGGGAGCGGTACCATACAGGCAATGTTTAAACGAGAAAGGTGGGCTCCCATGGAACCTAAGCAGTATTACATCGGCATCGACGTCGGCG
>CABRZJ010000020.1:0-22555 GCA_902475425.1 uncultured Collinsella sp. | reverse complement strand
TCTTGTAGATAGCGCTTGTAGAGCCGGCCAGCTGTACCACCGTTGCATATCACCTGCTCAATGGGAGCTGCGCCGGTAATGCGCTCGATATGTGCCGGCACAACGTTGCGGATGCTCGCGTCGCTCGAGCCCTTAATGTCGCAGCTCTCGATTGCATCCCACAGGGCCACGCCGCCGTTCAGCAGCATGGCCCGCTTGGCGGCAATGGAGGCATCGAGCGTCGCGGGCTCACCGCTTGCCAAAGGATCGCCCTCGTTGGGCGGCACAGGCATACCGAGGCACGTGGCCATCACACGCCAAAAGCGATTCTGAGGGTTGCCGTAATAAAAGGCATTGGCGCGCGAAAGCACCGAGGGAAACGACCCGAGCACCAAAACGCGCGAGTGCTCGTCAAACACGGGCTCAAACCCATGCTCAATATGTTGATAGCCCTCGTCAGACACGGCCATGGGCTAGGCTCTCAACAGATAGCGCACCTCGTAGGGTGCAAGCTCAAGGGTACCCGTCAGCTCGACCGTGGGCGCATCGTCGGCAAGCAGGTCGACGAAGGAGCCGTTGAGTTCGCCGGCGCCAAAGGTGTAAGGCTCACCCACGGCATTCACCGCCACGAGCACCGCCGCGTCGTCGCAGGCGCGCTCGAACAGCAGCTGCTTGTTCTGGATCACCACGTTGCGATAGGCACCGTAGTTGAGAGCACGGGCAGCCGCGTCGTCGGCCGAGCGAAGGTGCGCAAGCTGCGTGATGAACGCCGTCAGCTCGTTGGGCGCAGGCTCATTGAGCGCAGGTCGCAGCGCCCAGTCGCCATCGGGGCCGCCCTTTTCGCCAGCAATTCCCCACTCGCTGCCATAGTAGACGCACGGGATGCCCGGCATGCCAAAGAGCATGCCATAGGCGGGACGCAGGCAGGATTTGTCGGTGAGGATACTTGCCAGGCGCGGCACATCGTGGTTGTCGACAAACGAAAGCAGATGTTTGCCGCGGTAGATGCACCAAGGGTCGCCGCCAAACTGACGGTGCAGCGAATGGGCGATCTCGAACATGTTGACCGAGTTAAAGCTGGAATACAGGCCCTTGTAGCACTCGTAATTAGTGCACGAGTCGAGCATCTCGTCGTTGACGATCTGATTGTAGTCGCCGTGGAGCGTCTCGCCGATGAGCACAAAGCCGGGCTTGAGCTCACGGGTAAAGGAGTGTAGGCGGCGCATAAAGTCGCGGTCGAGCATGTAGGCGACGTCCAGGCGCAGGCCGTCGACGCCAAAGACGTCGGCCCAACGGCGCACAGACTCGAGCAGGTAATCGACCACAGCGGGATTTTGCAGGTTGAGCTTCACAAGCTCAAAATGACCCTCCCAGCCCTCGTACCAAAAGCCGTCGCCATAGCAGGAGTCGCCGTCAAAACTGATGTGAAACCAATCCTTGTACGGCGAATCCCACTTGCGCTCCTGCACATCGCGGAAGGCCCAAAAGCCGCGACCGACGTGGTTGAAGACGGCATCGAGCACCACGCGGATGCCATGGGCGTGCAGCGTGTCGCATACGGCGGCAAAGTCGGCATCCCCGCCCAGGCGACGGTCTATATGGCGCAGGCTGCGCGTGTCGTAGCCGTGACTATCGGACTCGAGCGGCGGGTTGATGAGCACAGCGCCAACGCCGAGTTTTTGCAGGCAGTCGGCCCATTGGGCAATCTTCATGATAGGAGCATCGGGGTTGGGTTCGACATCGGCGGCCTGGGCGAGCTCATCCTCGGCAACGGGGGCGGCGTTTTCGCGCGGAGCTCCGCAAAAGCCCAGCGGATAGATCTGATAGAACGTCGTCTCGTATGCCCACATAGCAACCTCCCGGTAAGCTCAACACAACGACATCCATTGTATGCCCAGCTTGTATCCCCTCCCCCAAAATAAGTTGCGGTGGAATAGTTCCTGCTTGGGCCTTCAAAGGCCTTAAACAGGAACTATTCCACCGCAACTGATGAGGGGACGTGGCTAGGCGACGGGCTTGGCGCGGCGGATGGCTGGGAACATCACCGTGATGGCGAGGATAACGCCCACGACGGCAATCGCCCCGCCCACAAAGCCGATCCAAGCGATACCGGGACCCGAAACCACGGCGCCGCCGATTGCGGTGCCCGTGCCGATACCGAGGTTAAACAGGCCCGAGAAGATCGACATGGCGACGGCCGACGAATCTGCCGACGTGCACTTGATGAGCTCGGCCTGAAACGCCACGTTAAAGGCCGTGGCGCAGCAACCCCACAGTGCGCAGACGGCAAGCACTGTCACGAGCGAAGATGCGGCCGGCCCCATGAGCAGCAGGGCCACCGGCACGCCGGAGAGCGTGATAGCCAAGAACGGGAAGCGATGCCCATCGAACAGGCGGCCAAACAGCCAGCTTCCGAGCAAACCAGAGCAGCCAAACGCCGTCAGCGTCATGGTAATGGCGCCCGCATCGACGTGCGCGACCTGCGCCAGGAAGGGCTCGATATAGCTGTAGCTTGCGTAATAGCCGGTCGCCATGAAGACCGTGACTGCGTAGAGCGCGATGAGGAGCGGGTTCTTGAGCAGCTCGGGCAGCTGTTTGACGGTAAAGCGCTCACCCGCCGGCATGGCCGGGAACACCGCTGCCTGGTAGACGACCGCGATGGCTGAGAGGCCCCCGACCACGGCAAACGTCATGCGCCAGCCCACGGCCAAGCCAATGGCGCGACCGAGAGGCAGGCCAAAGATCTGCGCGATGGACGAGCCCGTGGCGATCATGCTGATAGCGAGCGCCCCGTGGCGTGTGTCAACCAGGCGCGACGCCATGATCGAGGCGACCGACCAGAACACGGCGTGCGCGCAGGCAACCACCAGGCGCGCGCAGACTAAGATGGGATAGGTCGGCGCCAAGGCGGACAGGAACTGGCCCAGCGAGAACACGGCAAGCACGCCCAGCAGCATCCGCTTGAACTCGAAACGCGAAGCGAACACCATGAGTGGCAACGACAGCAGCATGACGCCCCAGGCATAGACCGAGATCATGATGCCCGCCTGGGCCTCGGTGAGCGAGAACGACGCGGCGATATCAGTCAAAAGGCCGATGGGCATAAACTCCGACGTGTTGAACACGAACGCACAGCAGGTGAGACCGACGAGTGGGAGCCACTGCCTGAGCGTGATGCCGTCTTGCCTTGTCTGAGTCATATATAACGTCTCCAATCGTTTTGAGCGGAGGCGATTATATAGCAACGGCCCCGCATCCGTCAGTACAGAAGCGGGGCCGAAAACAATTCGATACACAGAGGTTGCGCCGTCAATTCATAACTAAGCCAACCCCAGCAATATGCCCGCCGAATGCACGACAAACGCCACGATCCAGGCAACGGCGACCTGAAACGCGAATACGGCCACGGCATAGCGCGCGCCCAACTCGCTCTTGACAGCGCCGATTGCCGCCACACAAGGCGGGTACAGCAACGTAAAGACCAAGAACACGTAGGCGGTAAACGGCGAAAACATGGTCGACAGCGCCGCGGGCGACGTTGCGCCCAAAAGCACCGTGAGCGTCGAGATGACGCTCTCCTTGGCAATGAGCCCCGTGACGAGCGCCGTCGAGGCGCGCCAGTCGCCAAAGCCGAGCGGGGCCAACACCGGCGCGATGATGCTACCCAGACCGGCAAGCAGGCTTTGCGACTGGTCGGCGACCACGTTAAAGCGGATGTCGAACGTCTGAAGGAACCAGATGACCACCGTAGCGGCAAAGATAATGGTAAAGGCCTTGGTGATGAAGTCCTTGGCCTTATCCCATGCCAGCATCACCGTCGTCTTGACGCTCGGCAGGCGGTAATTGGGAAGCTCCATGATAAACGGCACCGGGTCGCCCTTAAATGCCGTGCGGTTGAGCACCAAAGCCGCGATGCAGCCGACCACGATACCGATCAGATAGAGCGAGACCATGGCGGGAACCGTCGCCTGCGGGAAGAATGCTCCGCACAGCAAGCCGTAAACCGGCAACTTGGCTGAACAGCTCATAAACGGTGTGAGCATGACCGTCATCTTGCGGTCGTGCTCGGATGGGAGCGTACGGGTCGACATGATAGCCGGCACGGTACAGCCAAAACCGACGAGCATGGGCACGAAGCTGCGGCCCGACAAGCCAAAGCGACGCAACACCTTATCCATGACAAAGGCCACGCGCGCCATGTATCCGGAGTCTTCCAGAATGGAGAGGAACAAAAAGAGCACGACGATAATCGGCAGGAAGGTCAGCACGCTGCCCACACCCGTAAGCACGCCGTCGACAGCCAGCGAGCGCACCACGTCGTTAGTACCGAACGCCTTGAGGCCCGCATCGGCCGAGGCGATGATGGCAGCGATACCGTCCTCCATGAGTCCCTGCAACGCCGCGCCGATCACGCCAAACGTCAGCCAAAAGACGAGGCCCATGATCACCAGAAACGCCGGAATGGCTGTGTAACGACCTGTCAGGATGCGGTCAATCTTGACGGAGCGCACGTGCTCGCGGCTCTCGTGCGGCTTGACGACGCAGCGCCCGCACACGTCGCCGATAAAGCTAAAACGCATATCGGCCAGCGCAGATAGGCGGTCGGTGCCGGCCTCGCCTTCCATCTGGGTAATGATGTGCTCGATAGCGTCGAGCTCATTGCGATCCAGGTGAAGCGCCTCGGTTACCAGCTCATCGCCCTCGACCAGCTTGGTCGCCGCAAAGCGCACCGGGATGTGCGCCGTCACGGCATGGTCCTCGATCAGGTTAGCAATACCGTGGATGCAGCGATGCAGCGCACCGCCGTCCGGGCCGTCGGGCGCACAAAAGTCCAGGCGACCAGGGCGCTCGCGGAACCGCGCCACGTGCAGGGCGTGGTCCACCAACTCGCCGATACCCTCGTTGCGGGCAGCGCTAATGGGAACAACGGGCACGCCCAACAGGCTCTCGAGCAGGTTGACGTCCACGGCGCCGCCGTTGGCGGTCACCTCGTCCATCATGTTGAGCGCGATGACCATGGGGCGGTCGAGCTCCATAAGCTGTAGCGTCAGGTACAGGTTGCGTTCGATATTGGTGGCGTCGATGATGTCGATGATGGCGTCGGGGTTTTCGTCAAGGATGAATTGACGGCTCACGATCTCTTCGCCCGTGTACGGCGACAGCGAATAGATGCCAGGCAGGTCGGTAACGCTTGCCTCGGGGTGGTTGCGGATGGTGCCATCTTTGCGGTCGACCGTCACGCCGGGAAAGTTACCGACGTGCTGGTTGGAGCCCGTCAGCTGGTTGAATAACGTGGTCTTGCCGCAGTTTTGGTTGCCGGCGAGGGCAAAGTGCAGCGGCGCGCCCTCGGGCACGGCCGTCTTTGCCGCACGGGGCGAATACGTCCCCTCGCCCAGGGCCGGATGCTCCGTCGTGCCGATTGCGGCGTTAGCGCGCGGACCCGTATCGGTGTCGTGAATACCCACGAGCTCGATGCGAGCGGCATCGTCCTTGCGCAGTGTCAACTCGTAGCCACGCAGGCGGATCTCGAGCGGATCGCCCATGGGGGCGTACTTCATCATGGTGACTTCGGTGCCCGGCGTTAGACCCATGTCCAAAATATGCTGTCGGAGTGCCTGATCGTCCGATGCCACCGATGCGACAACGGCGTCCTTTCCAATCTCGAGTGTATCGAGCTTCACGTCCGTGTTCCTCCCCCGGCGCCCACAGGGCGTTGTATTTATGTTCACCATGGCTAACCGTTTGCCATGGCTAACCAATTGTAACCATGCATGATAGCGCGAACACACAACGACGTTCAATCGACAGATCGGTGCGATGGGGACAGGCAGGAGAGTTCAGGGCCATAGTTTCCCGATGAGCCTCTCGGGGAAACTACATCCCAGAATTCTGGCTCGAAACGGGATATGGTTTCCCTAACAGGCCTCTTACGGAAAATGCATCCCAGAATCCCCGCTCGAAACGGGACGCGCTTTCCCAGTCGAGGCCCTATGGGAAACTGCGTCCCACCTTGAAAGGCAAAACTGGGATGCAGTTTCCAGACGGGACATCAAAAACAAAGTTGCGGTGGAATAGTTCCTGGATGGGCTGGTTGATGCCCCAGATCGGAGCTATTTCACCGCAAGTTATTGAAGGGCTGGGATGCCCGTCCTCTTACAGATGGCGCTCCAGAAAGCGGAAGGCCAGGCGGATCCAGGGACGGACTGCCACCTGCTTGTCCTCGTTGTCGACCGCGGTGTTGGCGTTGCCGAGCGAAAGGCCGTGACCACCCTGGTCGAAGACGTGCATCTCGCATGCAACGCCCTCCTCGGCCATGCGCTGCGCAAACGGGTAGACCTGCGCGATCGGCGCCGTCTTGTCGTCGGACACGCCCCACACAAAGGTCGGTGGCATCTGACGCGAAACATGCGTGGTGGGGCAGATGTCGGCCAGATGCTCGTCAGTTGCCTCGCCGCCCGTCACCATCGACAGGTAGTCGTTGAGCAAATCGCGTCCCGTCTTGCCGCCCGTCTTGGGCACGCGCAAGTCAATGCGCGGATCGCGCGTCTGCATGTCGCGCACATAGGCAAAGTCGAGCAATGGATAGCCCAGCACCACGGCATCGGGACGAATGTCGTCCGGACGCGCCCCGGCAAGTGCCGCAAAGGGGCCGGTCTTCCACTGTGTTGCCAGCGAGGCGCAAATCATGCCGCCAGCAGAAAAGCCCACGACGCACACGCGCTTAGGATCGACATGCCACTCGTCGGCGTTGGCGCGCACCGTGGCGACCATCTTGGCAAGATCTGCCTGGGGGTGCGGAAAGCTCACGTCACCCGTAGAACTCGTGACATAGTTGAGCACAAAGGCCTGGTAGCCGCGGTCCAAAAATGCAAACGCCACCGGGTCCTGCTCGTGCGGAGCGATATGCGTGAACCCGCCTCCGCCGCAGATGATCACCGCGGGGCGGCGGCCATTGGGCTTGTCGGGCAGCGGCTCGGCACCCAGATACGTAAAGGTCGCCGGATAATCCTCGGTCGGCTCCTCGCCCCACAGCGCATGGTTCTCGACAATCATATGTGCTCCCTTCGCGCAAATTAAGCGCCCTTGTTTTTCGCCTTCAAGCGTACCCCACTTGAACCCGTGGCGCAGAAACTCTCCGGCAATAAGTTTCCCTTCAACTGATATATCACATAATCCCAGTTCAGAGGTATCGTTGAGCAGCGTAGAATAGGGGCGTTGACCAAGCCGCGAAACACATGTGAAACGTTTCCGGCAAACCAAACGCGCGATATGCGCCTATTTAAGTTGGAGGCAACTATGGGTCTGCTCGATTCGCTTAAGTCCACCTTCACCTCGACCGGCGAGGCGTCCGTTCCGCCCGCAGCAAGCTTCGCTACCCGCGAAGGCGTCATCTATGCCCCCGTCAACGGCGTGCTCGTCAACCTGGACGAGGTTCCCGACGAGACGATCGCCTCGGGCATGCTTGGCCAGGGCTATGGCATCGAGCCCATTACCGGCACCATCTATGCGCCCGCCAACGGCCGCATCGGTGCCACCACTGTCACCAACCACTCCATCGGCATGATTACCGAGGACGGCCTGCGCGTGTTCATCCATGTCGGCCTGGGCACCGTGGAAATGAACGGCAAGGGTTTTGCCCGCTTTGTCGAGATGGGCGATGTGGTCAAGGCAGGCCAGCCGCTCATCAGCTTCGACCGCGAGGCCATTAAGGCCGCTGGTCACGAGGACATCGTGACCGTCATCGTCTCCGAGCTCGATCGTCTTAAGAGCATCGACCATGTCGGCGAGTCTGGAACGCTTATCGGCGGCAACCCGCTCGTCAAGCTTGGCGACCCGCTGCTGGTAGCCAAGACCAAGTAGCCAGGCCCCGCGCCACACAGCCAAAAGGCACCTCGTCAAGCGCCCGCGACCATTTGGCCGCGGGCGCTTTTCGTTTGAAAAACCATCCCGCCAATGCCTTATCTGTATAGCCCAAATGAGACGAGCTGCTAGAATAACGAACTGTATGGATAACTATCATTCAACCGTTATGGGAGGATACGTGAACCGCACCAAAATCGCGCAGCTCTATGCCGATGCCGAGTCGCTCGGCGGCCAAACCGTCACCGTCGCCGGCTGGGTCAAGTCCGTCCGCGACATGAAGAACTTTGGCTTTGTTACGCTCAACGACGGCAGCTGCTTCCGCGACCTGCAGGTCGTCATGAACCGCGAGGCACTCGACAACTACGACGAGATCGCCCATCAAAACGTCTCGGCCGCACTCATTTGCACCGGCACCGTCAAGCTGACCCCCGATGCGCCCCAGCCTTTCGAGCTTTCTGCCACCTCCATCGAGGTCGAGGGCACGAGCGCCCCGGATTACCCGCTGCAGAAGAAGCGCGCAACCGTCGAGTTCCTGCGCACCCAGCAGCACCTGCGCCCGCGCACCAACCTGTTCCGCGCCGTGTTCCGCATCCGCTCTGTCGCGGCTGCCGCCATCCACCGCTTCTTCCAGGAGCAGGGCTTTGTCTACGTCAACACCCCCATCATCACCACGAGTGACTGCGAGGGCGCCGGCGAGATGTTCCGCGTGACCACGCTCGACCCCAAAAATCCGCCCCTCACCGAGTCCGGCGAGGTCGACTGGAGCCAGGACTTCTTTGGCAAGCATGCAAGCCTCACCGTGTCCGGCCAGCTCAATGCCGAGAACTTTGCCATGGCCTTTGGCGACGTGTACACCTTTGGCCCCACCTTCCGCGCCGAAAACTCCAACACCACGCGCCACGCCGCCGAGTTTTGGATGATCGAGCCCGAGATGGCCTTTGCCGACCTTAACGACTACATGGATAACGCTGAGGCCATGCTCAAGTATGTCCTCAAGGACGTCATGGCCACCTGCCCCGACGAGCTCAATATGCTCAACAAGTTTGTGGACAAGGGTCTGCTCGAACGCCTAGACCATGTCGCCAACTCCGACTTCGCCCGCGTTACCTACACCGAGGCCGTCGAGATCCTGGAGCAGGCCGTCGCCGCCGGTCACAAGTTTGACTACCCCGTGAGCTGGGGCATCGACCTGCAGACCGAGCACGAGCGCTTCCTGACCGAGGAGCACTTTAAGCGCCCGACCTTCGTAACCGACTACCCGGCCGAGATCAAGGCCTTCTACATGCGCATGAACGAGGACGGCAAGACCGTCGCCGCCGCCGACTGCCTGGTTCCCGGTATCGGCGAGATCATCGGTGGCTCCCAGCGCGAGGAGCGCCTGGATCTGCTCGAGGCCCGCATCAAGGACCTGGGCATGAATCCCGAGCAGTACAAGTACTACCTTGACCTGCGCCGCTACGGTTCCTGCAAGCACGCCGGCTACGGTCTGGGCTTCGAGCGCTTGGTCATGTATCTGACCGGCGTGGGCAACATCCGCGACGTCCTGCCGCACCCGCGCACCGTGGGCAACGCCGACTTCTAATCGTCGGACGCTAGCTCGCGTCGCCACACGCCAACGCTCATCGCACAAGCGCCTCTCGACATCGGTCGAGAGGCGCTTTTTTTCAACAGCATCCGTCAAGCTTTTGGCAAGTTTTTGGTCAGTTGAGCAGGGCTGTTGAAAACTCGACCCGCCGTTTGCCGACGACTACCGACCGCCCAGAGCGCCCTGCGCCCCTGGGAAAGCCCCACGTCCTAGGCTCCATACCGTCGTCACCCAAAACGGAAAGGACGTGGGCACCATGACCGAAGCCGCTGTTGAAACCTACGACACCACGACTAGAGGCGCCGCCTCGATGGCAGCCTATCGCGCCGTTCGCATCCTGCAACTATTAAGCGAAAACACCGGCGAGGACAAGGCCATGCTTTCCGATGAGTTGATCCGGCGCCTCTCCCATCCCGACGACCCCGCCCGCATGCCCATCTCGGCGGCGCGGCGCAGCATCTACACCGCCATCTCCGCGCTTCGCCATGCCGGATACGAAATTGAGTACAAACGCGGCGTGGGCTACAAACTTCTTACCCGCCCGCTCACCGATGAAGAGATCATCCGGCTCCACGGTATGGTCATGCGCAACCGCTCCACGCCTATCGCTATCCGCAAGAGCATGGCGCAGCACTTAGTTGCCATGGCGAGTGCCGACGTTCGCGGCTACCTCGATACACCCGAACCCGTTCCGAGCGCAGGCAGCAAGGCTACCAAGGCAACACGCACGCCCATCAAGCGCATCGACACGTGCGAGCTCGTCGAGCAGGCCATCGACCATGGAACCACGGTGAGTTTTGATATTTCGAGCGTCACGGCACGTGGCGAAACCGAAGTAGCACGGATGACACTCCGCCCCTTTGCCATCAGGCAGCGCGATGGCATCTCGTATTTGCTGGGAACGGTCTATGACGCCCGAGGTGCCGATGACACGCTGCGCACCGTAGAGATTGGCCGCATGAGAAACGTCACCACACGTCTCCTCGACGGCAAGAAGCTCTTCGCCGCCCTCGACGAGGAGGACGACGCCTCCTCCGCCGCATAAGACCCTCCGCCGCCCATCCGACTACCCGTACCGCCCATCCGATTCTGTATTAAAAAACCCGCCAGGCTGTTGTAAAAATGGACATCAGCGCTACTATAGTTCCACTTGCACTTTGTCCCAGTGCAGTGTTTCCAGCCATTTTTATACTGGGGGTAATGATATGAAGGACATCACCATCAGTCGCAGGAGCCTTCTGGTCTCCGCCGGCCTGCTCGCGCTCGCCCCGCTCGCCGGATGCGGCGGCAACTCTGGTTCCGGCTCTGCTGCCGCCGGTTCCGACTACACCATCGGCGTTCTGCAACTCACCGAGCATTCCGCACTCGATGCCGCCAACGACGGCTTTGTCAAGGCCATCAAGGAGAGCGGCCTTAAGGTCAAGATCGACCAGAAGAACGCCCAGAACGACCAGTCCACGTGTAAGTCCATTGCCGACAAGTTTGTGGGCGACAACGTCAACCTGATTTATGCCATCGCCACGCCCGCCGCGCAGGCTGCCGCCGGCGCCACGGCCGATATCCCCATCGTGGGCTGCGCCATCACCGACTACGCCGCCTCCGGCCTGGTCCAGGACAACGACAAGCCCGGCACCAACGTCACGGGCGCTTCCGACCTCACCCCGGTCGCCGAGCAGCTCGAGATGATGCAGAAGGTCCTGCCCGACGTTAAAAAGGTCGGCCTGCTCTACTGCACCGCCGAGTCCAACTCCGACGTCCAGATCAAGGCCGCCAAGAAGGAGCTCGACAAGCTGGGCCTCGAGTACACTGACTTCACCGTCTCGAGCTCCAACGAGATTCAGTCCGTCGTCGAGTCTGCCGTGGGCAAGGTCGACGCGCTGTACTCCCCCACCGACAACACCATCGCCGCGGGTGCCTCGCAGGTCGGCCAGATCTGCAAGGAAAACAAGCTTCCCTTCGTGACTGGCGAGGAGGGTATGTGCATGGCCGGCGGCCTGTTCACCCTCTCCATCAACTATGAGGACCTGGGCTACGCCGCGGGCGAGATGGCCGTTAAGATCCTGAAGGGCGAGGCCAAGCCCGAGGATATGCCGATCAAGCACCTCTCGAGCAAGGACCTGGTCGTCGTCAAGAACGACGAAATGGCCGAGGCCCTGGGCATCGACCTTTCCGCCCTGGACGCGTAATGCCATACGCGGCATGCGTCTAGAGCCCGTGCTCGCGCTTTAGCCGCGTTATTCAATATCTGAGCCACAGGGGCGGGCGCTGTAGACCGGCGTCCGCCCTGCTTGTTTCAGGTAAAACAAAACGTCTGTCCGTAACTCTTCTATGCATTGTTACCGCTATTATGGTGAATCACGTGTCCACCCTATCCTAGGAGGTATGAAGCATGCTCATTGCATTGCAGGGCGCCGTTTCGCAGGGCGTCCTCTGGGGCATTATGGTGCTTGGCGTGTTTATCACGTTCCGCCTGCTCGACATTCCCGATATGACCTGCGACGGCAGCTTTGCCCTCGGCGGCTGCGTCTGCGCTGTGCTCATCGTCAATAACAACGTCGACCCGCTGTTCGCCGTGCTGGCCGGTATGTGCGCCGGCGCCATCGCGGGCGCCGTCACGGGCATTTTGACCACCGTCTTTGAGATTCCTGCGATCCTCGCCGGAATCCTCACCCAGATCAGCCTGTGGTCCATCAACCTGCGCATCATGGGCAAGTCCAATACGCCCATTCTTGCCAAGGGCACCGTGTTCTCCGCCGTCAGCAATATGACCGGTCTGCCGCAGTCCACCGTTGCCATCATCTTGGGCATCCTGCTCGCCGTGGCTATCGTTGCCATCCTGTATTGGTTCTTTGGCACCGAGATTGGCTCGGCGCTGCGCGCCACCGGCAACAACGAGTACATGATCCGCGCTCTGGGCGTCAACACCAACTCCACCAAGATGATCGCCCTCGTGCTCTCCAACGCCCTCATCGGCCTTTCGGGCGCGCTCATCTGCCAGAGCCAAAAGTATGCCGACATTGGTATGGGCACCGGTGCCATCGTTATCGGTCTTGCCGCCATTGTTATCGGCGAGGTGCTCGGCCGTCTGCTGCCCGGCGGCCTCACGCAGTTTAGCGTCCGTCTTGCCTCCGCCGTCTTTGGCTCCGTGGTGTACTTCCTTATCCGCGCCATCGTGCTGCAGTTGGGCATGGACGCCAACGACATGAAGCTGCTCTCCGCCGTAATTGTCGCTGTGGCCCTGTGCGTGCCCGTGGTTTGGGAGCGCTATAAGCTCCGCAGCTCCTACACGAAGGGAGATGAGGCAGATGCTTAAGCTCTCGCATGTCAAGAAGACCTTTAACAAGGGCACCGTCACCGAGAAGCGCGCGCTCACCGGCGTCGACCTCACCCTGAATGACGGCGACTTTGTAACCGTGATCGGCGGCAACGGCGCCGGCAAGTCCACGCTGCTCAACATGATCGCCGGCGTGTACCCGCTCGATTCGGGCGTTATCGAGCTCGACGGCACCGACATCTCGCGCCTGAGCGAGTCGCAGCGCGCCAAGTACCTGGGCCGCGTGTTTCAGGACCCCATGCGCGGCACCGCTGCCGACATGCAGATTGCCGAGAACTTGGCCCTCGCCAAGCGTCGCGGCCAGCGTCGCGGCCTTTCGTGGGGCGTCACCAAGGCCGAGAAAGATGAGTACGTTGAGCTGCTCAAGCGCCTGGACCTTGGTCTGGACACGCGTCTCAACGCCAAGGTCGGCCTGCTCTCGGGTGGCCAGCGCCAGGCACTCACCCTGCTGATGGCCACGCTCACCAGGCCGCGCCTGCTGCTGCTCGACGAGCACACCGCGGCCCTCGACCCCAAGACGGCCTCTAAGGTGCTTAACCTGACCGAGGAGATCGTCGACGAGAACCACCTGACCACGCTCATGGTCACGCACAACATGAACGACGCCATCCGTCTGGGCAACCGTCTGATCATGATGCACGAAGGCCACGTGATCTACGACGTGGCGGGCGATGAGAAGAAGTCGCTCACCGTAGCCGACCTGCTGCAGAAGTTCGAGGAGGTCTCGGGAGGCGAGCTCGCCAACGACCGCATGCTGCTGAGCTAAAACCTGCCAAAAAGGGACAGGTTTATTTTGGTAGGTTTTATCTGCGCAAACGTCAAAACCGCCGCAAAGGGACAGACGCCCTTGCGGCGGTTTTCGCATATTATGTCGATAATCCGATATTCAACCAGACATTCTGGCTAAGGACTAAGGAAACTGCCATGAAAAGACTCCCCCGCTTTGCGTTGGCCGCCGCGTTGTTTGCCGGCGCGCTCGCAGGCACCCCAAGCCTCGCTTTCGCGGGAAACCTGCCCGCCGCTATTGACGGCTCCGTGGCCGTCATGCACACCAACGATATCCACGGCAGCTACAAGTACAGCTACAACGCAAGCAAGGGCACCGGCACTGTGGGCTTTGACGGACTGGCGGTTCTCTATAGCGCCCAAAGCAGCGTCCCCGATCTTTTGCTCGATGCGGGCGACACCTTCCACGGACAGTCCTTCGCCACCATGAGCGAGGGCAAGAGCATCGCCGAGCTCATGGACACCTTCTACGCCGACGGCTACGACGCGACCACGCCAGGCAACCACGACTGGAGCTACGGTGCGGACAAACTCCGCACCATGACCGGCTACAGCACCACCGGCACGCCCTTCGCCATGCTCTGCGCGAACGCGAAGTCTACGAGCGGCGTATGGAGCTCGAGCATCACGAAGACGCTCGATCGCACCTGGGAGGATAGCGAAGATCACTCCACATTCGACTACAAAATCAAGGTCGGCGTCGTGGGTGCCATGGATGAGTCGCTAGGTTCCTCGCTGCGCGCGGACCTGGTCGCGGGTACGTCGTTCTCGGGTGCCGCGAACGCCATCAATGCCGAGGCAGAGCAGCTGCGCAAGGAGGGCTGCGATGTTGTTGCGTGTATCGCGCACACGCTCGACGCCAAGACCTTTGCCACGCGACTCCGTGGCGTCGATGCCCTTATCGCAGGCCACGAGCACATCAACCTTAACGAGAAGGTGACGGGAGCCGACGGCAAGACGATCCACGTTGTTGAGGCAGGCAGCGCCTTTGCCGAGGTGGGGCTGCTTTCCATTCCGTACAAGTACGACACGAATGGCACCGAGACGACCGACGATGACACGGTCACGGTCCCTGCAGACGGCAGCGACGAGAAGCTCTACACCGCCAAGAACGTCAACGACCTTTTGGCAGACCCCGACAAGGGCTCCGACTACCAAAGCCACCTTGAAGCCGTCCGCAACAAGATCAAGCCGCTCGACGAGGCCTTTGAAAACGAATCGAACAAGGTGCTCGGCACATCCACCACCAACTATTTCTACGGCGAGGACGTCGCAGGCACGCATGGTTGGGAAATGGTGCGCACCACCGATTTCCGCCCCAGCAAGGAGGGCGACACCACCAAGGCCCAGACCATCGGCCACGTGATTTGCGGCTCCTATCTTGCCCTGACGGGCGCGGACTTCGCTATCGAAAACGCTGGCGGCATCCGCGGCGGCATCGCGGCGGGCAACGTGACCGCCGGCAACGTCATCGCCATCTCGCCCTACGGCAACACCGTGGAGACCTGGACCATGACCGGCGCGGACTTCCTCGCAGCGCTCGAGCACTCGCTACAAATCAGCGACGAGTGCAATCACAGCTACGAGCTTCAGCAAGCCTACGTGGCGGCCGGTCACACCGAGCAGGAGGCGCAAGACAAGTACAAGTGGCGCGATGACTCTGGCAGCGTTCTCTCCTTTGGCGGCATCAACGTGACGATTGATTGGACGCAGCCCGAAGGCAAGCGCATTGTGAGTGCCACACTCACCAAAGACGGCAGCACGCTCGACCCCGCCAAGACCTATACCGTCGCCACCAACAACTACATCATTACCAACACGACCGACTTCCCCACCTTCGCAAACGCCACCAAACACACCGAGTGGGGTGCCTGCGAGTCAGCCCTAAGGGCGCTGATCGGGCAGAACAGCTGGGAGAGCAAGATGGCCTCGCTCGCGGGCACCATCAGCTTTGGCTCCGCTGCCGTGGACCCCACGCCCACACCGGCCCCGACGCCTAAGCCCTCGCCTAAGACGGACACGACGACCACGAAGGTCATCACCAAGAAGACGACCGGTAAGCTCGCCGCAACGGGAGACCGCACGCTGGCAGTAGTTGGCGCGTGCCTTATCGGCGGCATCATCGTCATCATTCTCGGCATTATCTGGAAGCGTCGACGCTAAGCTACACCGCCGGGCCTTGCACCCCACCGCGTAAACCTTATATCGAGCACAGAAGCCCGTCCGAATTTGATCGGACGGGCTTCTTGGTGGGTATCATGGTTGGACGATCATTAGGAGGTTTTCCCTACATGGAATTGTTTGAGCCGATTCTTCATTTCTTTGAGCAACGGTGGGTCCACAACATCATCTGGGCCGTCATCTTGGCGATAGGCACCGCCGTCGCCGCCGAGGTCGTATCCAAGACCCTGAACCATCTGCTTAACCGTGACGATAACCCGCTTCCGGCATCAAGTATCTTCATCAACATCGCGCGCGCCGTCATCTGGATGATTGGCGGCAGCTTTATCCTCGACAACTGCTTTGGCATTAACGCAAACGCGCTCGTCGCCGCTCTTGGCGTCGGCGGCATCGCCATCTCGCTCGGCTTTCAGGACACGCTGTCAAACCTTATTGGCGGCATGCAGGTTACGTTTATGGGCATCATTAAGCCTGGCGACAATATCGAGGTCGGCGGCGTGTCGGGCGTGGTCCAGGACATCACCTGGCGCCACACGACCATCGAAGATGCCTGCGGGCAGACCATCATCGTCCCCAACTCCAACATCTCCAAGAACACGCTCGTGCATTTGATGCCCTTTGGGCGCGTGGCTGTGCCCGTTGCCGTAAAGGACACGTCCAAGTGGGCCTCGCTCGACGCGCTGGCAGACGAGCTGACCAGCGCCACCAAGGCCGCCGTGCTTCCCATCTCGGGCTTTGACAAGGAGCCGTATGTGCTCTTTAGCGAGATCGGCGACTTTGGCATTAAGGGCAAGATCATCTTTATCGTCAGCGACGACAGCACCACTTTCACCGCTGCCGACGCCTGCATCCGCGCCATCGCCCCCATCATTGCCTAAACCACCACAAAGGGGACAGGCACCTTTGTTGTGGTTTTCATTCGTGGTACCATGGTTCATATAGTTGTTTAAACGACTAAGGGAGCAACATCATGGAAGAGGCCTACCGTCAAGCACGCAAGCGCGGCGAGCAAGGACGTCGACGCGCCATTAGTCAAAGCGAGTATCCGTACCTCACGGACCTCGATAGCTTGGTTGCCCAGCTCCCCTTAGGCCAGCGAGAGAATGTCGGCCTGAGAGACATTCCGCTCGAAATGGTCGTCGGTACGGTTACCAAGGGCCGTCAGTCCGCCTTTTCATGCAACTTTATGCCCCTACTGCCGTTTGGCACCGAGTTCGCCCGCAAGTGGTCCAACCTCTACGACATCCAGGTAACCGAGGGTTATCGCGACCCCATCATCGTCACCGAGTTCATGCATCGGTTCTATGTCCAGGAAGGCAACAAACGCGTCAGTGTCCTCAAATTCCTGGACGCCCCGACGGTTTCGGCCAAGGTCACCCGTCTCTACCCCGGCACATGGGATTCCGTCGAAAGCCGCCTGTACGGCGAGTTCTGCGCGTTTTGGCGCATCTGCCCCCTATACGAGATCGAGTTCTCGCGTGAGGGAAGCTACGAGACGCTCGCCAAGATGCTCGGTCAGAACCTTATCGAAAAATGGCCGCAGAAAAAGGTCGACTACCTGCGCCACACCTTCCTGCTCTTTAAGCGCGCCTACCTTCGCGCAGGCGGCGACCACCTGGACATTACGCCTGCCGACGCCATGCTCGTGTACCTCAATGTGTACAACCAGGACCGCCTGCTGGATACGCCGACGGATATCGTTGTAAACCGCCTGTGCAAGATTTGGCGCGAGCTGGTCATCGCCGGCAAAAATGACGAGGACAAGGTCGATCTTGTCGAAGCACCGAGCGTCGACGAGGAAGAGTCGCCCGCCAAGTCCACCTCCGGTGTGCTCAACTTCTTTATGGGCAAGACCGTCTACTCGGTGGCCAACCCCCTGCGCATCGCCTTTATCCATGAGTTCCCCTGTGCGACGTCGAGCTGGGACAGCCTGCACGACCAAGGGCGCCAGTATCTCGATGAGCACTTTGGCGGTATCGTGCGCACTGAGGCGTTCGAGGACTGTCACGATCCGGATGTGTTCTACGCCGCCGTGGAAACGGCTGTCAAACATGGAGCAAACGTCATCTTCTCGACCTCGCACCGCCTGATGGAATACACGCTCAGGGCTGCCGTTGAGTATCCCCAGGTTCGGTTCCTCAACTGCTCTATCGGCCTTCCCCATCAAAGCGTCCGTTCGTACTTTGGCAAGATGTACGAGGCCAAGTTTCTCCTGGGCGCCCTTGCCGCCAGCATGGCGGACAACCACCGCATCGGTTACCACGCGTCGGTATTCGCCTCGGGCGCACTCAGCGAGATCAACGCCTTTGCGATTGGCGCCTCGCTGCTCGACCCACGCGCGCAGGTAATCCTCACCTGGGGCGATGTGCCTGCAGGTGGTCTTGTCGAGGCCATGTACCGCGAAGGCGTGAGCGTCATGACCGGCGCTGACATGTCAAAGTCGCTCGAAGACCCAACGGCCTACGGACTCCACCGCCTGGTCGATGGCAAGGTTTCCGGCATCGCCATGCCGGTATGGAACTGGGGCCGTTACTACGAGCTCATCGTTCGCAGCCTTCTGCACGGTACGTGGGACGAGACCAGCGATGACAACCAAGTGCGCGCCGTCAACTACTGGTACGGCATGAGCTCAGGCGTTATCGACATTCGCTACGCTCCGGGCCTGCCTTATCAGACGCGCAAGCTTGTTCAGCTCCTCCGCAATGGCATTGTTGAGGGATCCATCAACCCCTTTGGCGGCGAGCTCCACAGCCAGAACGGCGTGGTACAGATCGAAGGCTTCCCTCCGCTGCCGAGCACGCAGATTGTCGAGATGAATTGGCTGGCGGACAACGTGGTGGGCACCATTCCGCAGCTCGACGATGAGCCGAAAGTCCCTGCCCTATGAAAATCCTTGCCATAGCCGATACCGAAGAACGATGCCTTTGGGAGTGCTTTCGCAAGGAACGCTTTGAGGGAGTCGACCTGATTTTGTCCGCCGGCGATCTGGACCCGGACTATCTTGAGTTTTTGGTTACGGTCATCAACAAACCGCTCATCTACGTGCGCGGCAATCACGATGACCGCTACGCACGTCATGCACCGGGCGGATGTATCTGCGTGGAAGACAGCGTGTACACGTACCGAGGGATTCGCATTGCGGGCCTTGGCGGGTCCATGCGTTATCGCGACGGCGCCAACATGTACACCGAACGCGAGATGTCCAAGCGCATGCGTAAGCTGTCGCGTAAGGTTAGGATGGTCGGCGGGTGCGACATTCTGCTTACCCATGCACCCGCCGCCGGTATGGGTGATCTGGACGATCTGCCGCATCGAGGGTTCGAGTGCTTTAACACAGCACTCGAATCCTGGAATCCCGACTACATGGTGCACGGGCATGTGCACCAAAGCTACGGCTACGATTTTCAGCGCGAGCGGCAGCATGTGTGTGGAACGACGATCATCAACGCCTGCGGCTATACGCAGTTTGAGCTCGACCAGACGCACTACCCCATCCGCGGCTGGCAAGCAGCTTGGCTCAACTCACAAACCATGCGCCGCGAGCTCAAACGCCACGAAGCCATCGAGTCTTCAACAGCCAGAACACCCTGGTAACCACCATAAAGGGGACACTGTCCCCTTTGTGGTGCTTTTGACGCGATAGCAAGAAACCCGATCCTGCACAAGGCAGAACCGGGTTTCTTTAGCAATGCTTGCTGTACTCAGGCAGTAACTAGCAGTTACTCAGCCAGGAAGTCACGCTGGACAGCGGGATCGACCTTGACGCCAGGGCCCATGGTGGAAGACACGGAGATGGACTTGACGTACTTGCCCTTAGCAGAAGAGGGCTTGACGCGCAGGATCTCGGTGTACAGGGCAGCGTAGTTCTCGACGAGCTGCTGCTCAGAGAAGGACTTCTTGCCCAGGGGCACGTGGCAGATGCCGTAACGGTCGGCGCGGTACTCAACGCGGCCGGCCTTGAGCTCGGAGACCATCTTGGCGACGTCCATGGTCACGGTGCCGAGCTTGGGGTTCGGCATGAGGCCACGGGGACCAAGGATCTTACCGATGCGGCCAACCTTGGCCATCATGTTCGGCGTAGCGATAGCGGCGTCGAAGTTGATCTCGCCCTTCTGGATCTGGGCGACGAGCTCGTCGGAACCGATGATGTCGGCGCCGGCAGCCTCGGCCTCGCGGGCCTTCTCGCCCTCGGCGAAGACGGCAACACGAACGGTCTTGCCGGTGCCGTGGGGCAGGGAGATGGAACCGCGGATGTTCTGGTCAGCCTTACGAGTATCGATGCCCAGACGGAAGTGGGCCTCGACGGTCTCGTCGAACTTGGCGGTGTCGAGCTCCTTGATGAGCTTGGCAGCCTGAAGGGGGGTGTAGAGCGTGGCGCGGTCGATCTTCTCGGCAGCGGCGTTATAGCTCTTACCATGCTTAGCCATGTGCATTACCTCCTGTGGTTAAACGGGCGTGAGCCCTCCCACATCGTATCGTGTGCCCTATTGCACACATTTAACGGGCGCCCCGGTCGGGTCACCCGTCGTTACCATAAGAAATCGCTACTCAGCGATGGTGACGCCCATGGAACGGGCGGTACCGGCGATGATCTTCTTGGCGGCGTCAATGTCGTTGGCATTGAGGTCCGGCATCTTGATCTCGGCGATCTTGGTGAGCTGCTCCTGGGAGAGCTGACCAACCTTGTCGGCCTGGGGCTTAGCGGAACCAGACTTAAGGTTCAGCTCCTTCTTGATGAGGTGAGCCGCCGGCGGGGTCTTGGTGATGAAGGAGAAGGACTTATCCTCGTAGACAGAAATCTCAACGGGGATAATGTCGCCCTTCTTGTCCTGCGTCTCGGCGTTAAAGGCCTGGCAGAACTGCATGATGTTCACGCCAGCAGCGCCCAGGGCGGGGCCGACGGGAGGAGCGGGGTTAGCTGCACCAGCAGGAATCTGGAGCTTAATGACGTTGGCAACCTTCTTCTCAGCCATGGTCATTCCTTTCGAATCACGAGTGTGAAGTACTTGCTATATCGTAAGCACGCACGTGTTAGAAGCACTCCTGAGATGAGCAGTCACAGAAGAAGCACGCTCGCGCGAACGGACGAAAACTTAAGCGATGACAGCGACCTGGTTAAAGTCGAGCTCGACCGGCGTCTCGCGGCCAAAGATCATCAGCGTGACCTTGAGCTTGCCAGCCTCGGTGTTAACCTCGGAGACCTTGCCATCAAAGTCGGTAAGCGGGCCATCGGTGACGCGGACGGACGTACCGACCTCAATATCAACCGAGGTGCGCTTGGGCGAATCGCCCTTACCGGGACGACGAGTCATCTTGTTGTACTCGTCGCGGGAAAGCGGAGCGGGCTTGCCGTTGCCGCCTAGGAAACCGGTGACGCCAGGCGTGTTACGAACACACGTCCAAGCATCGTCATCCATCTCCATGCGGACCAGGACATAACCCGGGAAGATCTTGGAATCCTTGGTCTCACGCTTGCCACCCTCTTTAATCTCGGTGACGCGCTCCATAGGAATCTCGATATCAAAGATACGGTCCTGCATGCCCATAGTCTCGATGCGATGCTCGAGATCGGACTTAACGCGGTTCTCGTATCCAGAGTAAGTGTGAACGACGTACCAACGCTTAGACATGGTTTAGCCCCTCAATCCAGAGAACAGAGCAAGAGCCTCGCCAAAGCCAGCATCGAGCAGAGCGATGACGACGCCGACGACGATCAGAGAAACGCAAACAACAACCGAGTAGTTCACGAGCTCCTTCTTATCGGGCCACGTGACACGCTTCATCTCGGACTTGACCGAAGCGAAATACTTCTTGGTGCGGGCGAAGAAACCAGGCTTCTCGTTCTTCTTGGACTTCGCAGCCTTCTCGTTCTTCTTGGCAACGGCCTTCTTGGCCTCAACCTTGGAGTTGGCGGCAGCTTTGTTGGCAGGTGCCGGCTGCTGAGCCTTCTTCTTGTTCTTCTTGTTGGCCATTTGGGTTACCTCCGCGCAATGCGCTTATACATGAGTAAACCGTAAGCCCCCAAGTGGGAGCTTACGGAATAATGACTGGCACGCCAGGAAGGACTCGAACCCTCAACACTCGGTTTTGGAGACCGATGCTCTACCAATTGAACTACTGGCGTATGTGACTAGAGACTAGCGAGTCTCTTTGTGCAGCGTGTGGTGACGGCACCAGGGGCAATACTTCTTGATCTCCATACGATCAGGCATGGTCGACTTGTTCTTGGTGGTCGTATAGTTGCGGCGCTTGCACTCAGTGCACGCAAGAGTAACTAGAGTACGCATGTATCCTGAACCTTTCATTTCCGCCCCGTACGGGCACGAGTTGTTACTTTATCAGCTCCACGTAAGTGCTGTCAATGAAAACCTCGAGTCAATTGGTTCTCGGTGGATCCATTCATATTTGGAACACATCAATGAAGCCATCGAGAGCTAATCGACGGTGCATCCAGGACCATTATCGATCCTCTCGACACCAGCAACGGCTCAATATCCATTGCAGAAAAGAACCCGGCACCCATATAAGTGCCGGGTTCTCTAAGTCAGCTATATCAAAGAGCTAATTTACTCAATGATCGTGGAGACGATGCCCGAACCGACGGTGTGGCCACCCTCGCGGATAGCGAAGCGCAGGCCCTCCTCCATGGCGATCGGGTGGATGAGGTCGCCCTCGATGGTGATGTGGTCACCAGGCATAGCCATCTCGGTGCCCTCGGGGAGCTTGACCGTACCGGTAACGTCGGTGGTACGGAAGTAGAACTGAGGACGATAACCATCGAAGAACGGGGTGTGACGGCCGCCCTCCTCCTTGGTCAGAACGTAAAT
>CABRZJ010000019.1:0-24201 GCA_902475425.1 uncultured Collinsella sp. | reverse complement strand
CCACGCACTCTGTCCACAGCGCAATCGCAACAGGTCCGCTGCTCCTGCTCCTCTTCCTGCTTTTCGGCTGCCTGGCACCGAGAGCCGCATTTGCCGTCGATGGCTACGACCAACTCGGCTTCCGCACTATTAGCGATGATTGTGGGCCCTTCTTCATCGGCAAGTATGAAGCTCAAGACGCCTCGATTGCCTACTGCATGAACCAGGAGCGCCCCGGCCCCACCAAGCCGGGCGGCCCATGGCTCAACTTTGATCAAGGCTGGGTGTGGCTCGACGACGAGTTCGCGGCAATCGTTTGTCACGGATATCCTACCGCCACGTCGTTTGGCGGTTACCATCTTTCACCCGATCGCGCCCGCGCCGCAACCCAGCTTGCCGTATGGATGCTCAACGGCACTACCCATGTCGACGGTACCTATTCCTACACGACCGCTCAGGGCAAAACCAAGAGCGGGCACTTTACCGCCGACAATGAAGTCGTGGCGGCTGCGCGGTGGCTCCACGACAACGCAAAATCAGGAAGCATCAAAGCCGCTCCGCACCGCGCGCGGCGCTATCTAGGAGCCGTATCGGGCGGCAGCAAACGTCAAGACATGCTCTATGTACTGCCGGCAGTCTCTGTTTCCTTCAAAAAACAGTCTGCAAACGCCGCCATTACCAGCGGAAACAATACTTATCAGTTTGACGGGGCAACATTCGATATTTTTGAGAGCGCCAGCGGCGCGCATGTCGGCACCGTCCAGATGGACAGCAACGGTCGAGCGCAAGCAACACTTCTGCCCAACACGGCATACTACCTAGTTGAAACGAAGGCGCCGGCCGGCTATGTCCCCCGCCACGATCGTATTGCCTTTACCACGGGGAATGACGGCGGGCGGGTCGCCATTGATGAACAGCCCGGCACCATCAACCTGCGTATCGTAAAACTCGATGCCGCGACGAATGCCGGCCACCAGGTGGGAGCTTCGCTCGCAGGAGCAGAGTTCACGTGTGTGTCGCAATCAACCCCTGGATGGGCACAAATCCTCACGACCGACGAAAGCGGTCGGGCCACCCTCGCCGATGTCCCCTTAGGAACCTTTACCATCTACGAATCAAAAGCCCCCGAGGGCTACCTACCATCCAACGACAGCTGGACCTATACCGTTGGAGCCGACCAGCTCGGCGATTCAGGCGTGGTCGAGATCGAATCTCGCGTTTCCGATATCCCCATTGCGTTTAACCTTGAGATTTCCAAATTCAAGGATTACGGCAATAGCGACCAATCCGGCCTGGAGCAGCCGGCGGGTGGTGTTGTCTTTGAGGTTGTCAGCAACAGCTCTCAGCAGGTTGTTGGCACACTGACCACAAACATCTATGGCTTTGCCTCCACCGAAGATCAGCCCGAAGCATGGTTCGGCACAGGCAAGCGACCCGCCGGTGTCCACGGAGCCGTCCCATACGACCGTGCCGGCTACACGGTTCGTGAGGTTCCGGAAACCGTCCCCGAGGGTTTTAAACGTGCAGGGGAATGGACCGTCGGGGCAAATCAGATTTCCGACGGCGCCGAGCTTCAATATATCGTGGACAACCACGCTCTGTCGACGCATCTCCAGATTGTAAAACGCGATGCCCAAACAGGCGCTTCTGTTCCCCTAGCCGGATTCACCTTCCAACTCCTCGACAGCAATCACGAACCTGTCTCACAAACTTGCTGGTATCCAGCACATAACGTAATGGACACCTTTACGACTGACGCGACCGGGACCGTCACACTGCCAGAATCGCTCGTGCCGGGCACCTATTATGTACGCGAAACCTCGGCCAAAGAGCCCTATCTTGTCAGCGAAGAAATCGAGGTAAACATACCCGCCGACATGAACCTAACGCCCGTTGCAATCGCCTCGTATTATGACCGCGCCGCGACCGGAAATATCAGGATCGTTAAAACCGATGCCGTAGACGGCAGCAGCCTCGCGGGCGCCATCTTTGAGATCCGTGCCTCGGGTGATATCGTGCGCCCCGACGGTAGCATTGCCGCACTCGACGGTGAGACTGTCGCTACCGTCACGACGGATGAAACTGGAGAAGCACGCGCGGACAACCTCCCACTGGGATCTGGCACCGCACGCTACGAGGTTGTCGAGACTCAAGCGCCGGCAGGCTTCTTGCTCGATCAGACAACCCATATTGTCGACCTTACTTATGCCGACCAGAAAACACCCGTTGTAGAAGCACGGCTTAACGTATCCGACGATTACACCAAGGTTGATATCTCCAAGGTCGATGCAAGCGGTGAGCAGGAAGTAGAAGGCGCACGGCTCACCTTATATGGTCCCGATAAAACCGAAATAGACTCCTGGACCTCATCCGACAAGCCACACCGCGTCGAACATCTTGCACCCGGCACCTACTCGTTGCGCGAAATGATGTCTCCGCGGACCTATGACCTTGCCGAGGAGATAACGTTTGAAATAAAGGATACGGGAGAAGTCCAATCCGTCGCGATGAAGGATGCGCCCATCGAGATCAAGGGGCAGGTCGACAAGCGTCAGGAACTTGTCCAGCCTATCGAAAAGGGCCTGTTGGCTAACGGCGATGGTAAAAACCGTGCCGCGATGCAAACCAATACGGATGGGCTTTTCTCCTATACCATCGACGCTCGAAACGATTCAACTACCTGGGTTGATGAGTTTACAATTACCGATGATCTTGAGTGTGCCGAGGACGATACGGCGAGATTCGTCTCAATCGAAACCCCCGTCGCCATCGGCGACCTCAACGGTCTGTGCAACGTGTGGTATCGCACGACGCCGTTGGACTCGACAGACGTCGATGAGCCGGCAAACGCGACACTTGACGATGGGCACGAAAATCCTTGGCTTGAGTCCGACGAAGTAAAGGAAAGTCTGGGTGAGGATTGCCGCCTCGTCGATTACGACGGCTGGCACCTCTGGAAGGCGGATGTCTCGACCACGGAATCCACCACACTCGAGGCGAAAGAACTCGACCTTGCGTCCAATACCGTCGTAACGGGCATTCGCATTGAATACGGTGCGGTAGCCGCCGGCTTTACGACTCGAAGCGATGCGGATTCTTGGACCCGCGATGATCTCAAAGATGAGCACGACGACCTTGACGATGCCAAAGCAATCCTTGGCACAGACGCTCGGGGCGCAATCGTGCACATGCAGGCGACGTCGGCTTATACGCCCCAAACCGCACTCACCAACAGCGCGCGCGTCGATCTTTGCCGCAATGGTGGCGGCGATAAACTTGAGTCACATGACGAGGACAGCGTTATTCAACGCTGTACCCTACCGCAGGACCTACCGGCAACAGGATCAGTTCCCATCGCCGCTTGCATCACCGCGCTCCTGACCTCGGGTGCCGCAGCCCTATGGTTCGCTCGCCTTAGGTCGATCCCAAAGAAGCGCTAGCGCGATGAAAAAGCGGGCGAGCCAGTCCCCTGGCTCACCCGCTTTCAATCATGTAAATCGCCGTATCTACTCTGCAGACGAAGATCCACCATCAACGATTGCCTGCTCGGACTCAGGAATCCCATCGGCACCCGTACTCTGTTCTTGCTCCACCTCTTCGCTGATTGCGGAGGCGGGGGTCGAACCCTTTGCACCCACGATGTAGGCAGCCCCAAATCCTAACGCAATGGCAATCAAGGTCAAAATCACGTAGACAGGCCAATGGCGCTTAATATACGAAAACACGTTGACTCCTTAGAGCTCCGTCTACGAACGGCGGATAACCTCGGTCACGACCTCGGATACCGTAGCAATGTTCGTCGGGTTGACATTGTGGGGCAGGTCGTCCTCGGTACGAGCGCAAGCCAGACGCGTGCCGTCCACGCCGGCGATAGTGAGGGCTCGGCGGCTCGCCTCGAGCGCGGCATAGGCATCGGTCTTGGCATAGGGCATCTCGAGCGCGCCACAATCGACATGGAACGACTTGCACACCTTGCTGACCAGGTTCATGATGCGGCGATCGCCCTTGAGCAGCTGCTGTTCGCCCTCAACCGTCACCACCGAAAGCCTACCGGCGCCGACGGATTCAAGATTGATAAAGAATACGCCGCGGAGCTTATCGCGATGCGAAGCCAAAAAGGCCTTCATGCCGGCGCCATCACAATCCGAGGCGCCCGTTGCCACAAACCAGATATCGTGACCGAGCAGCTCATCATCGCCCATAGAGGCGACAGCCGAGAGCATATCTTCGGAAGAAGCGCCGTCGGAAGACGTAGCGCCGCCCTTCCAGCCATCGTTATCGTCCTCGAAATTATCCCACGAACCGATGCCGCGACCGGACTTCTTGGCATCGTAATCGTCTTCGACGCCCAGCCAGTCACTCATGCTGTCCTGCTCGTTTTTCTTTTTACGACCGAACAGACCGCCCAGGCCGCGCTTACGAGACTTGGGTGCCGCCGGGGCGGGAGCTGAAATGGTCTCGATCGGCTGCGCGCCCGACGCGACGGGCATAGGAGGCGCAACGGGTGCCGATGTGGGTTCGGGACCTTGGGCGGTAGCAAAGGGGTCGTTGACCTGGGCAGAGGGATCGGGAAGGTCGAACAGCGACGTGCGAGACGCAACGTTTGCCTGCTTCATAGACGGCAGCGACGGATCGGGGACCGAAGCCAGCGGAGACGAGGAAGGTGCAGGCGACGGTGCCGACGCCGGATCGGGAACATTCATCTGCGGACGCGGCGATGCCTGGGAGGAAATCTGGGCCATAAGGGAATCGACCGTTTCGTCCTGGGTGGGAGCAACATTGGCAACCGTGGCACCGGAACCACTCGGGGTCGGCATGGTGAAAATCTGCGTGGAGTAAGGCCTCGACTCATCCGTCTCGGGAGTCTCGGAAACCGCAGACACTTCCTCCTGCTCGACCTCGGTCGAATCATCTTGCTCGGCTACCGCGTACTGCTCTTCGTCAGAGTTGGCCTCGACGGGCTCGTCCTCAGCAGCATCCTGAATTTCGGCAGCATCAATGGGCTCGTCATCGTCTGCCACGTCGTCCTGCTCATCGGAAGCAGGAAGGGGCTCGGCAATCGCGGTGCCTTGCTTTTCAAACGTTATCGTGGAATCGAACTGCGCGGCATCAAACGACATGGTGCTATCGACGTGCTGCTGGGCCTCGAAAGACGTTGTAGCTTCGGCGGCGTCGACGGGCACGGACTGCATAGCCTCGTTCTGCTCGAACTCTTGCGCCGCGAGCTCACGTGCCGCCTCGGCTGCCTGCTGCTGAGCGATAGCCTCCTGCTCGGCAGCCTCGCGTGCGGCAGCGCGCTTCCCCTCGAAATCGTCGACAAATTTCTTGCCCTTTGCAAGCGCACCCTTAAAGAAGTTGGAAGCGCTGGCGCCAATCGACGAGAACGCCGATGCAATGTCGGCATGGGGCGTTGCCGCGGGAATCTCGGCCGAGAAATCAGTATCGCTCTCGTAAGACACGCGCCTCGGCTGTTCAACGTAATCGTCGTCAGACTCGTCCGCAACGTCTTGCGCCGGCGCGGCGGGAGCCAAAATGTCCAGTCCTGCCGCGGGATCGAACGCGGACACTGCCTCGGGCTCGGCAACGGCAGCGGTAACCGCGGCAGACTCATCATCCACGGTGACAGCGGGCGCAGGCGCAGTCACGACGGGGGCAGGCTCGGGCTCAAACGTCGGCTCCTCGCCCTCCTCGTAATCGAGCGTGCAGGACTCGGGAAGCATTCCGAGCGCACGGATGGCATCCGAACCAAAGCGGATGTTGCCGGCGGCATTGCGATAGAGCTTGGGCTCGGGCTCGGCCGCGACAGGCTCCTCCACCGGCTCGGCAGCGGAAACCTCGTCATTGAACTCTTCAGCCTGGACAGCCTGATTCTGATCCTCGGGCACGATGGCGCCAATCAGCGTCTCGTCGGCAGACGCACCCTCAAAGCCCTCGATCTGCTCGTCGAAAGCCTCACCCTGTTCGGGTTCGGTCTGAGTGTCGGGAGCAATCGGCTGACCGAACTCGTCCTCGGCGTAGGTAGGCTCTTCGTACTCGATGGTGTTACCGTAGTCGTTTTGCTGCTGGGCCGCGGCATACTCCGCCGCTGCACGCGCCATTTCCTCGGCACGACGCTTTTGCTCCCCAAAATAGGTATCGAACGGAACATCGTCGGGAAACTCGTTTTCACCCTGGAAGGGAGCAACGTTGTCCATAACGCCGAGCATAGCGGCGACAGAAGACTTGTTGCACACCGCGCCGGACGTATAGGGAAGAATATGGCGGTTAGAGATGATGTTTGCCGCGTTGGCAAGTGCAACGAGGGAAGCGAGGATCGCGACAATCCACAGCAGAACCTTGAGCGCGCCGGGGAGCGGCAGGATACGCAGGATGGCAACGGCAGCGGGGGCAACCGTGGCAACGGGCAACAGCTTGGCGATGAGCGCACGATACGAAGCATAGGGCTCGCGGGCGAGCAGCTCAGCACGGGGAGAGTCGTAGTGTGCGACAACGACCACCGGGCGGTTACGCGGGGACGCGAGCGGGCCCGAGGCCTTGTGGTAGGCGATGACATTTTGGCTCACGCCCGTCTTGCCCAGACGCGAAACCACGGGGTGGCCCGTGCGCTCGAGCACGTAAAGAACGGCGCCGACAATAGCCAGCAAGGTGCCGACCAAGCCGATACCGGCGCCGATGCCCATCAGCAGGGCGCCGGCAAACGCAAGAATACCGGTAACGGCAAATGCCAATCTACTGGGCGCCGGGGCATTGAACTCCTGAACCTCGGGATCAAAGCCGTGGTTGCGGAAGATCTGAGCGATATCCTCGGCAGCCAAGCGCTCTTCTTCGCTGCATGCCGGCGTAATGCCGGTGTTCTGCAGCAGGTGGTTAATATAGTTCTGGGTGTTCGCCATGTGCGCTCCACATCCATAATCCGACAAATAGGCCCAATGCATGCACATTAGAACCGTATATAGTCGAAAGTATACCCCGAGCGAGCGCAAACGACCGAATTCGGGCCATCTTAACGCCCCGAGCGGACAAGGATATAGCCTAATCTCCATATCGGACTAAAATCATGGCAGCAAACCACCTTCTCATGCGAGGACTCTATGACGGCAAGCGACACGACCGAGACAATTAAAAAGGGGAATTCGGAGCCCAGTTTCGATAAAACGGCTCAGCGCATCCTCAATCTTTTCTTTGTGCTCAATAGCTCCCCCGAACCGCTGACGACCGAGCAGATCGTCTTGGATTCTGACCTGGGATATGGCTCGGGCAATATCGACTCGGATAAGCGCAAGTTTCGACGCGATCGTGACAAACTGCTCGAACGCGGCATCTTAATCAAGGAGGTTCGCCCCACCGGCGCGCAGGAGACCGAGGAAAGCTCGTGGACAATCGACCGCGAGCACACGTTTGCAGCAGGTGGCCTCATCACCGCAGACGACGCCGACATCCTACTCAACGCCATCGACCAGACGCTAGCGGCCGGCTCTTCCACCTTTGCCGCGCCGCTTGCCGATATTCGCTCCAAAATTGCCTACCTCACCGGCATGTCGGCGGTGGACGAAGCACCGATCCGCCGCTCTCCCACCGTCGATGCGGTATGGAGCGCCTTTGCCGAGCGATGCGCGCTGCGGTTTTTATATCAGAACGGACGCGGCGAGCAGAAAGAACGTACCGTCTGCGTCTACGGCATGTTCGAGCGCGAGGGCGTGGCGTACTTCTGCGGCCTCGACAATGCCACCGACGACATCAGGACATTCCGCTGCGACCGTATCGTTCGCGCTTGGCGTCCTTCGAAGGCCTACGCCATCCCTGCAGACTTCAATCTCAACGACTATCTGTTCTTTGAATTCGATTTTGTCGACCGACCGCCCGTTGCAGCCACGTTCTCGTTCGCCCCTCAGACGCAGATCGATATGATCAACGGCCTCACGCGCGGGCGAGGTGAGCTCGCACACACCGATGCGGGATGGACCTGGACCGTTGACGTGCGTGACCTTGAAGCCGCCGCCTCATTTTGCATGGCCCACGCCATGGACGGCATGAGGCCCATGGCCCCCAAATCGCTCAAGCAGGCGTGGAACCACCTCATAGAAAGGACGGTGCACGAGCATGCCCGTGCGTAAACTCACCAGCGAGCAGAGACTCTCGCGCGCCATCGACATCATGGAGGCCCTCTACGCCGTCGGCGAGAGCGGCATGACACGAACCGAGATTTGCAGTCGCTTTGACATCACGGGGGTGTCGCTCGACGAGATTCTTGAGATCGTCTCGACGCTCGCGGACCGAGAATCGGGCGCGCGCATCATCTGCGAATGCCGCGGCGAGCGTGTGGTCCTCACCGGTGACGCCGGGCGCGTGCTACCGCTGCGTCTGAGTGCCGCCGAGGGCGCCGTGCTCAACCATGAACTTGAATCGTTGGGGATCGAGCCCCAGGCGGCAGCTCGGATTCGACATGCTCTTCTACCCGAAGAGCTCGGCTATAACCAGCGCGTCTTTGACACCGTCAACCACGGGTCGCACTGGCAGCAGCTGAGCTGTGCCATTCAGGACGGCGTTCGCTGCCGCATCTCGTATCGTTCGATGGACGATGCACGGCCACGCGAGCGTCTGGTCGACCCCTTGCGCATTACGGCAAACGGCGACCAAACATACCTGATTGCCTGGGACATCGCAGTCGATGAGCAGCGCACCTATCGCATGGATAAAATCGAGGGACTCACCTTGACGGAAGACTCCGTCGTGTCTCACGCACCGGACGTCGCATCCCTCCACGATTCCCTTGCCCGGACGCAGCGTAGCGCAAAGCTCTTGATGCCATTCGATATGGCGGAACATCTGGACTGGGCCGGCATCACCCTAATCGAGCGCAGCGGGGCAGACATGGTAATGGTAACCGTGCATTACGGCTCCGAGCGTTGGCTACTGAGCCAGGTAATCGCAGCGGGCGGAGCCATCCGCATCTTGGATGACCCCGCCCTGTCAAAGCATCTGTGCGATATGGCAAAAACCCTCGTCTGTCCGCTTTAGCGCCGCCGCTCGTGGCGTGCACGCCACAGTTGCAGATAGTGCCCGATCTGCGCCGATTCGATGCGCTGGTAGGAGCTCGTGGGCAGCGACGTTAAGAACTTCTTTCCGTAGCCCTTCGTCACCAGGCGCGGGTCGGCCAGAATCAGCACGCCGCAATCGGTCGACGAGCGGATAAGGCGGCCGGCCGCCTGCTTGACCTCGAGCACCGCCTCGGGCAGCGAATAGCGCGCCCAAGCGCGGTCTTCGCGCAGGTTGCGCTCGCACGAGAGCGGGTCCGTGGGGCTCGAGAACGGCAGCTTGGGAATGATGACGCAGCGCAACGTCTCGCCGCTGGCGTCGAATCCCTCCCAGAAGGCCTTAAGAGCAAAAAGCGACGAAGCCGGCTCGTTGATAAACCGGTCGCGCAGGCGACGAGGAGATGAGTTGCGCTGCTGGCAGTTGAGCTCCAGACCCGCACGGGCCATCTTGGGCTCAACGCGGGCGTACAGGTCTTCCATGTCGCGCCGATTGGTAAACAGTGTGAGCACCGATCCGCCCATGGCAAGATGGGCGTCGACCAGCACGCGCTCGAGCGCCGTAAGATAGCTCTCACGATCGCGCGGATCGGGGATATCGCCCGCAACGACTACAGCCATGTTCGAATCGAAGTCGTAGCTCGAGTCCAAGTGCAACGATGAGGATGTTGAAGCGCCGATGCGATCGAGGCCGACCGCGTGGTTAAAGTGTTCAAAGCTTTTGGACACCGTCATGGTCGCCGAGGCAAAGATAGCCGTGTGAACCTCGGGCAGCCACTCGGTTGCCAAAGCCTCGCCAATGTCGATGCGCTCTGCAGTCATTGACTCTCCGCCGGCGCGCAGTCTGCGATTGACCTGCAGCGAATACACGTAGTGTTCATCGGTGCCATCAATGATGAGTTTGAGGTTCTCGGCAAGCTCGTGCAGGCGGCGCGAGATATCACCCAGGTCGACAACAACCTCGGGCTTGTCGGCGGCGACGGCTTGCACCAGCGCGTCGACGCTCCTGTCAGCTTGTTCCAATGCGTCGATGGCAGTGTAGGCCGACTGTAAGAAATCATGCCAGTCGTCAGATTCGCGCAGCTCGGGGCCAATCCATAGATTGGCATTGTCATAACCCCCACGGGCACGGCGACCGAGCTCGCGAACGCCATCGAACACGTCGGCGATTGCCAGGCTCGCGCGCGCAACTGTCGACGTCGCCTTGGCAGCAAGGCCCAGATAGAGCGTAGAGCCCTCGGAGGTTGCCAAATCACGGGAAACCTGGCTTAGCGCGCCGGTGCTCGAGCCACCCAGGCGCTCAAACAGAACGCGTGACTCGTCCGCCGACACCACGCGCGCCCACTGGCGGCGCGCCTCGCGCTCGATGGAATGGGCCTCGTCGATTACCCAATGACGAATCGGAGGCAAAATCCTGCCCTCGGCCGCGACATTGCGGAACAGCAGGGAATGGTTGGTGACCACCACATCGGCATGCGCCGCACGCCGCCGAGCGCCGTGAACCAAACATTTATCAGGGAAAAACGGGCAGAGGCGACGAGCGCACTCGCGCGAGGCCGTCGTAAAGTCGGGGCGGTTGACGCTGCGCCACCGAATGCCGAGCGAGTCGAGGTCGCCATCGGCTGACTGGCAGACGTACGCCATAATGACCGCGACCGCCGTGAGCGTGTCCGCCGGATCGCGCTTGGTAGTAATCTCGACCTGGCCGCGGCTCATGCGCTCAAGCTTGCGCAGGCACGGATAGTGGTCATAGCCCTTGAGAGCGCAAAATGACAGACCACCGTCCAGTTGCTCGGCAAGTTTGGGCAGCTCATGGTACATGAGCTGGTCGGCAAGATTGTTCGATTTGGTCGCAATACCAACCGTGATGTTGTTACGGCGCGCTGCCTCGGCAAAAGGCACCAGATAGGCCATCGATTTGCCGACGCCCGTGCCCGCCTCAATTACACGATGAGTGCCCGTGACCAGCGCATCGCGGACCTCGAGCGCCATCGCGATCTGCTCATCACGCGGCTCGTAAGTGGGATACATGCGATTGACCAGGCCACCCGGCGCATAGTCTGCCTCAATCTCCTCACGACTCGGCATCTTGAGGACCGGCAGTTCGTCGGCGTCCACCCGATCGTCGGCGCGATCGGCCTTGAGAACGTCAGCACGAGCGGCGCTGAGAGAGAAGATAGAACCAGGGTTCTGCCCTGCCAAGAATGAGAAGATAGGACGATAGGACCAAGGCACATCCGGATGCATGTCGGCTAGGCGCGCCATGAGGCCCTGGGGCAAGTCGGTGAGCGCCACGAGCAACACGCGCCATACGCCACACAGGGCGTCGACGTCGGCATTGGCACGGTGTGATACCGAGTCACAGCCAAACAGATCGGCCATAAAAGACAACTTGTGCGAGGCCAGGCGAGGAAGCGCGATGCGCGACAGCGCCAGCGAATCGATCCAAATATCGCTCACGTTGACACCGCCTTTGACCGACTCGATAAACGAGCGGTCGAACGTGGCGTTATGTGCGATCACCGGGCAACCACCGACAAAATCGGCGAGAGCGGCGACGGCCTCAACGGCCGACGGGGCATCTGCCACATCGGCATTTGTAATGCTCGTGAGCTCGGTAATCTCGGCGGGAATCAGCTGTTTGGGATGCACGAAGGTATCGAAGCGGTCGACGATCTCGCGGCCCGAAAGACGGGCCGCCGAGATCTCGATCAGCTCGTTGTCCTGCACCGAAAGACCTGTGGTCTCGGTATCGAGGACAATCACATCTTCCTCGATAAGGCCGAAGGACTGCGTCTTGGCGCGTTCGGCAAGCGTGGCATAGGAGTCGATGACAAACTGCGGCGTTCCTGACGAAACCGCGTCCTCGATTAGCATGCAATGCCCGCTCGACGAAGGCCCATACGGATCAGGCTGTCACAGACCTGCGGGAACGTCATGTCGTCGGTGTGGCGAATCTCATCCGGATACAGCGACGTATCGGTCATGCCGGGAATGGTATTGGTCTCGAGGATGACGGGGCCGTCCTCACTCACGATAAAGTCGCTGCGCGAGATACCCAGGCAACCGAGGGCCTTGTGAGCAGCGCAGGCGAGCTCCTGAGCGCGAGTGTAATTCTCGGGTGAAATCTGCGCCGGAATGCGATGGATGTCCGTAGGGTCGACATACTTCACGTCCAGATCGTAGAACTCGCAGTCCTTGGGCTTACGAATCTCGACAATCGGCAGAGCGCGCACGTCGTCCTCGCCGTACACGCCGACGGTGATCTCGGTACCCTCGATGCACTTCTCGACCAGCACTTTGTCGCCGTACTCAAACGCCTTGGCGATTGCCGCGGGCAGCTCGGAGGGCTCATGGACCAGGGAAATGCCATAGCTGGAACCGTTGACGGCCGGCTTCACAAAGCAGCGCTCGCCACAAACCTCGACGATATGATCGATATCGACTTCATCGCCCACCTCGAGCGCGAGGCCGGGGGCAATGGGGATGCCCGCCTTGGCGTACAAGAGCTTAGAGACCTCCTTGTCGGCACCGCAGGCGCTGGCAAGCACGCCCGAGGCCGTGTAGGGGACACCCAGGGTCTCCATGGCGCCCTGCATGGCACCATCCTCGCCGCCGGCACCGTGCATGGCGATAAACGCCACGTCAAAGCCGCCGCTCGCCATGGTTACCATAAAATCATCGGCAGCCGTGTCGAGCAGCTCCACCGAAGTGTAGCCGGCCTCCTTCAAGGCAACCACGACGTTCTTTCCCGAATTGAGCGAGATCTCGCGCTCAGCGGAATGACCGCCCGCCAAGACCGCTACGTGCATGTTCTCTAGGCTTTTACCCGGCATGGGCAGACTCCTCCTCTATAATTTCTGCAGCTGATACCATATTGTAGCGATACCCTCTACGTTTCCCCAAAATCGAAAGGCTTCCATGAATCCCAGGACTAAATCTCAGGACATTCGCGACTTGAGCCAAAACGATATTCGCGAGCTCGTGGCCGAACTTGGCCAGCCAGCCTTCCGCGCGAAGCAGCTCATCGAATGGGTCTTTGAGAAGAACGTTTGTTCGTTTGACGATATGACAAACCTTCCTAAGGCTTTCCGCGAGCAGCTTAAAGAGGCTTTTGCCTTTGACACGCCGACTGAACTAACCAAGCAGGTTTCCAAAGATGGCTCTCGCAAGTATTTGCTCGAGTACCACGACGGCGTTTCCGTCGAGACTGTCGGCATGCCCCGTCGTAACAAGCTTTCCGTCTGCGTTTCCACCCAAGCTGGCTGTGGCATGGGCTGCGCCTTTTGCGCTACCGGTCTCAACGGCCTCAAGCGCTCTCTGACCGCTCAAGAGATCTTCGACCAGGTACTTCATGTATCCAACGACTTTGGCGAGCGCGCCACGAGCGTTGTCTTCATGGGCCAGGGCGAGCCGTTTGCCAACTACGACGAGGTTCTCAAGGCGCTGCGAATCCTCAACGACCCCGATGGCATCGGTATCGGCGCTCGTCACCTCACCGTCTCTACCAGTGGCGTTATTCCCGGTATTCGCAAATTTGCCGACATCACCGAGCAGTTCACGCTTGCTGTTTCACTGCATTCCGCCATCCAGTCGACGCGCAATAAGCTCATGCCCGGTGTTAAGAAGTACACGCTGCTTCGCCTTCACGAAGCGCTTCAGCTCTACACCGAGAAGACCGGCCGCCGCCCAACCTATGAGTATGCCATGATCGAAGGCGTCAACGATACGAATCCCGAGATGCAGGCGCTCTGCGACTTCTGCGAGGGAACGCTGTGCCACGTTAACCTCATTCAGCTTAACGACATCGAGGGTAGCCCGCTCAAGCCGTCGCCGATTCATAAGGTTGAGGATCTTCAGCGTCGCCTTGAGTCCCGTGGCATCGAGACAACGATTCGTAACTCCCGTGGTAACGATATTGACGCCGCTTGCGGACAGCTGAAGCAGCGCTTCAAAGTTCAGAAGAACGCATAGGGGAGTCGCACCCCAAAACGTTTCATGTGAAACATCGAACGACCCCGGTTGCAGGATATGCAACCGGGGTCGTTTCATTTATTGACCTTAATTTTGAATCAGCTGCTACTGGTCCCATTTTTACGGCCAAAATAAGGGGTCCTTGTCTCGTGAATCAGACAAGGACCCATCACAATATGCTAAGTAATTGTTAGGTACCTAATAGCCTACATTTTCCCATTGGTTGCTGACCCAACCCTGATTAATCTTGGGATTCTTCGTTACCTGAGCAGTACGCATTGCAACATCTTCTGTCATAACATCCATTTTCTTCTTGGATGTATCGACAATATCTTGCGCACTACGAAGCAAACGACCTCGAAGTTCATCGTCTGTCGCGATCTTATAGCCAGCAAAGGCACCAGCCGCGACAGTCGTCGCCAATGCAATCGCAGTTAAAATTCTATTCCTCATCTTGGCCTCCTTGATCAAACTGAATCATTTCGCCAAGAATACGAGAGAGCTCTTCCTCGTCTTTAAACTCAATCTCAATCTTATTCTTTCCACGCGAGCTCTTCACACGCACGTTGGTATTAAAAACCTGACGAAGCACGCGGGCTGCCTTTTTAAAAGACTGAGGGGTTGCAGGCCTCGGCGTCTTAGGTGTCTCTCCGGCAGAAAACAACGGAGCAAGATTTTCTGTCGCTCTTACAGAAAGGCCCTCTGCAACAACCTTCTCTGCAAGTCGAATTCGAGCATCCTCATAGGGAACTGCAAGAATCGCACGTGCATGACCAGCAGTAAGTTTACCCTCAAAAATCATCTGCTGAACTACTTCGGGGAGATCGAGAAGACGCAGCGAGTTTGTAATTGCAGAGCGTGACTTGCTTACTGCCTTCGACAATGCCTCCTGGGTCATACCGCTGGCATCGATGAGCTGTCGATAGCCCTTAGCCTCTTCGACGGGATTCAGATCTGAACGTTGAAGGTTTTCGATGAGAGCAAGAGCCAGCATCTCTTCATCATTTACCTCTTTAATGATGACTGGCAATTCTTCAAGGCCAGCAAGCTTTGACGCCTGGTAACGACGCTCACCAGCGATGATCTCATAGCCGTTTCCATGCTTGCGAACCAAAAGCGGCTGCAAAACGCCATGTTCTTGGATTGACTCGCTCAACTCGCGAAGTTCAGTTTCGTTAAAGTGAATTCGCGGCTGATTAGGGTTGGGAACGATATCCTCAATAGGTAGTTTTGTTTCAGATGCAGCATTTGAAGCCGATGCAGCCGAACCACCGGTCTCATACTCGGCCTCTGAGACCAAAGCATTCAGTCCACGTCCCAATCCGCCACGTTTCTTTACACTAGGCACGCTTGATCACCTCTTTTGCAAGGTTCATATATGCTTTTGCACCCTTATTTTGAGGTGCATAGGTAATTACTGGTTCTCCAAAAGACGGAGCTTCGGAGATTTTAACCGTACGGGGGATTAGCGTCTTAAACGCCTTATCACCAAAGTACGATTGAACCTCCTCAACAACCTGATTCGATAGTGAAGTACGCGAGTCATACATGGTCATAAGCACACCATAGGTGTCTAAGCCCTTGTTCAGCCTTGATTTGACCATCTTCATTGACTCAAGCAGCTTCGTAACGCCCTCGAGTGCGTAATATTCGCACTGGATCGGAATCAAAACGCTGTCTGCTGCGGTCAAAGCGTTGATAGTAAGCAGGCCGAGCGAAGGAGGACAGTCAATGAAAATAAAATCGAACTCGTCCTGAATCGGCTCAAGCAAATCTTTGAGGCGGGTTTCACGTGCAATTGCGCTTACGAGCTCAATTTCGGCGCCTGCAAGCTGAATTGTAGCTGGAATCACGAATACCTTTTTGCAATTTGTATCAAGAACAAGTGATTCTGCCGGCACATCATTCAACAATGCATCATAGATGCAGTGATCAAGGTCTTCTTTTTCAATTCCGAATCCACTGGTGCTGTTTCCCTGCGGATCAAAATCGACAATCAGTGTCTTACGACCCTGCTCACCCAGTGCTGCTGCAAGGTTTACAGCCGTCGTTGACTTACCGACGCCGCCTTTTTGATTGATGATTGCAATGATACGCGTGTCTTTTGCGCTCTTTGAACGCTTAACGTCGCGAAATCCCACGGTCCCTCCTGGTGTGTATTAAAGCTGTCAAACGGAGGATGTTTCACGTGAAACATTCCGAATCGATATCAACCGCCATGTTTCACGTGAAACACTGCAAGTTGTTAGTATCCATTATGTTTCACGTGAAACATCTAGGCAAGCGGATTCTTCTTTGCCACGCCATTTGCACGAGGCAATGAAACGGATGCTGGATGACTCTTCTTAAGAACAATGAACTCCCTGTGACCCAAGCCTTCAGGCAAATCAATTGCGTCATTCAGAAGCAAAGTGAAGCCGCAAATCTTAGCTGCTGACATGCCGGAAGCAAGCTCCTCATCCGAAGGATTGCCCTTGGTTATAACAAATAGCCCTCCATCCTTCAGATACGGAGCCGCATACTCAACAAGAATCGGTAGAGGGGCCAGTGCGCGGGCGGTTACAACAGAGAACTGCTTCTTATGGCTCCGAGCATATTCTTCAAGACGATCATGAACCGCATGGGCATGTTTCAATCCAAGAGCATGGACAAAGGAATTTACCGCATCAACCTTCTTGCCAACAGAGTCAATATAAGTAGCTTTACGATGCGTGGTTATGGTTAATGGAATACCAGGGAAGCCCGCACCTGTTCCCATATCGAGCAAAGCTCCCTCAGGAGCCTTGTTGATATAGGGGAGCAAAATAAGTGAGTCGAGGATATGAAGTACTGCAGCATCTTCTACGTTAAGAATACGGGTGAGATTGGTTGTCTTATTTGTTTCTAGAACCAAATCCAAATGCTGAATACATTTCCTCAGCTCAACATCAGTTACGCTCAAGGAATACTCTTTGCAATAGAAAGCTAGACGACTCAACATCTCGTCAGCTTGCTGATCAGTAAGTACTAACAACGAAAGCTCCTTTCTGACAAAAATCAGCATATCGAGAACTTTTGACAAAAAAAGGGGACGTGGAAACCACGTCCCCTTAGCATAAACTCGAGTAGATTATCGAGCAACAATCACCACATGGCGATCAGGGTCAGAACCCTCAGAATGAGTATCGACGGCATCATTGCCACGAAGTGCAATGTGAACCAGTCGACGCTCGTAGGCATTCATGGGCGGAAGCGAAACACTCTTATGAGTGCGAATGGCACGCTCGGCAGCAGACTGAGCCATGGAGGCAACCTTGTCCTGACGGCGGCTCTTGTATCCCTCGACGTCCACTACAACCGGATACCTAAAGCCAAGTTTGCGGCTCACCAACAAAGAGAACATAACCTGAAGGGCATCAAGGGTGCGACCATGACGGCCAATGAGAACAGCAAGGTCGGGAGCCGTTACATCCAAAATCAGCTCACCTTCGTCGCCCTCATACTCATCGATAGGAGAGTTGGCGGCATCGAAGTGCGAAAGGATGGAACGCAGGATGGAAATAGCAACATCGGCAATGGTGTCGAGCTCCTCATCGGTCAGCTCTTCACCAGCCTTGTAGCGCTGTGCAATCTCGGGATAATCGCCCGCGACCTGCGGGGCAACCTCCTCAAGCATATCCTCGATGATCTCTTCAGACATAACGTACTCCAAAAGTTAGGTACCTAAATAAGATTGATATCCCACTACTTCTTCTTGTGCGGGCGCGGCTTCTTCTCTCGACGAGTGACCTCAACCTGCAGCGGAGCGTTCTTAAGACGCTCCTCCTCATCGGCCTTCGCCTTGTCGATGACCTTCTGCGTCACAAAAATCTGCTGGATAACCTGCCAAGCAGACGAGACGTCGTAGTACAGCAGAACACCAACGGGAAGGCTCCAGCCCATCCAAAGCATCATGACCGTCATGACAACGGCCATCATACGCATGCTCTGAGCCTGCTGGCCGGTCTGGTTGCGCGACATATAGAGCTGCGGAATCAGGGTCAGGACGGCGAACAGGATCAGGCAAACCAGCGCAGGCAGTGCAACCATAAAGCCATCGGCAAAGGAAGCACTCGGCGTGGTGGTCAGGTCGGGCAGGATGTTGAAGAACGAGAACGTGCCGTCGTTAAAGTACTGCGGCAGGTTGCGCAGCAATGTAAACAGGGCGAACAGGATAGGCATCTGAATCAGCAGCGGCAGACAGCCAGCCATGGGGTTGAACTTGTTCTCGCTGTAGAACTTCTGCATCTCCTCGGCCTGACGCTGGGGATCGTCGGCATAGCGCTCCTGGATCTCGAGCATCCTGGGCTGCAGCACCTGCATGCGAGCCGTCGACTTGGTCGACTTGAGCATGAGCGGCGTCAGCAGCAGACGGATGATGACCACCAGGATGATGATGGACAGGCCCCAGTCGACCGCAAAGGTCTGGATGAGCTTGAGCAGCTCGAAAAGGATGTTAACGATCCAATCCCACATGTAAGTTTTCCTCCGATAGCGAGTGCCCGCTAGGGCACAGGGTCATAACCGCCGACGTGCAGGGGATTGCAACGAGCGATGCGCCTCACGGCAAGCCAGCAGCCTCTCAAAACACCGTGCTTCTCAATCGCCTGGATGGCGTATTGCGAGCACGTTGGGTAATAAATGCAGGCGTCAGGCAATAAGGGCGAAATAACCTGTTGATATATGCGAATAGGAGCGATGGCAACACGTCGCAAAACGTGATTGCTCATCGCTCCTCCCCGGCAACGCCGGCGCGCTTCATAAGCGAACGCAACGCCTTGTCCATCTCCTGCGGCGAGGAAACCCTCGTCTTGGGAGTTGCAAACAAGATGATGTCATAACCCGCAACGGGAAATCCGCAGCTGCGGGCGGCCTCGCGCATCACACGCTTAGATCGGTTGCGCACGACGGCACAACCGAGTCGCTTAGCACCAACGAAGGCGACCCTTCCGGAGTCGCCTTCGCCAACCGATTCACATATGGTCATTCGAATCAGAGGGTGATTGAAACGACGCCCCTGACTGAACACATGCTCGAAATCTTGCCGAGACTTAATAGTCTTCATGCGAGATGTGTGTATCGCTGCTAGACAGTGAGACGCTTGCGGCCCTTGGCGCGACGACGGGCGAGCACGGCACGACCACCCTTAGTGGCCATACGGGCACGGAAGCCATGGGTCTTGGCACGCTTACGCTTATTAGGCTGATACGTACGCTTCATCTTAAGTTCCTCCTGCTGCATTTCGAGTGTCCGCGGGGACGCGGACGCAGATATAGACACGTGAGCTTGAAGATTGTAGGGAAATCAATGTTCAAATGTCAAGAAATCAAAGGTAAAAGGTTGCGCAGTTCACACGGTTCCCCCATAAGCACAACCGAAATTTGCGCCTCATGGCAACCTTTCACGATATTTCATCGAGTTTTCAACAGGTCATGTTGGCAATGTTGAGAACTTTTCGCCCGTTTTCCAAAGTTTTCAACAAGTTTTGTAAAGTTGTCGAAAGATGAGAAACGTTGCACGGTGAGCTACTATTTGTTCGAAACCTTTTGAAAGATTGCGAGCGGCATGTCTGACGACTTTTACACCATGGTCGATTCCGGAGACCCGGCACCCGACAACGAGCACATCACCGGCGTGCGCGAAGAGCGTGCGGAAGGCGAGCAGACGACCACGCAGGCGCCAAAAGCCATGTACGCCGCGCGCATCGCCGTCTATGACGACATGCTGTCGACACCGCGGGTGATCGTCATTGATCCGCAAGATGTCCGCACGTATTTGGAAGAGACGACCAACACCGTCTACCAGTGCATGAAAGAACAAGGTGGCCATATCTCGCTCATGGTCATCCGCGAGATTGTCGAAAACTTTATCCACGCACACTTTGCCGAGCCCATCATCTCGATTCTGGACGGCGGAGACACCATCCGCTTTGCTGACCAAGGACCCGGCATCGACGACAAGGAACGTGCTTTCGACTTTGGCGTTACCAGCGCAAACAGCAAGATGAAGCGCTATATCCGTGGAACCGGAGCAGGGTTTCCCATGGTGCAGGAGTATTTGGAAAACGCCGGCGGTGCCGTATCCATCGAGGACAACATGGGCAACGGCACCGTGGTTACGGTAAGCCTGAACCCTAAACGCGTGCAGGAAATCGAGCGTGCCGGCGGACGCGGTGCTGCCGTGCGGCCCGAGACGGAGCAGCCCACATATCCCCTGCCGGGAGCTTTTGCGCAGCAGCCCATGGCAACGCAGCAGATGCAGCCCCCCGTGGGGCAGATGCAGCAGCCCGGAATGCTTCCCACACAAGAGCCCCAGGCGGCATCTATGTCGATGACGCCAAACATGCCAGAGGCCATGCCGCTGGCAGATCAGGATGCAGCAGCAATGCAGCAGGCGACGGGGGCACCGGGTGGCCAGCAAATGGGCTATCAGCCGTACCAACGGGGATATCCATATCAGCAGAAGCCGCCACTGGGGTATGGCCAGCAGTTCCCGCAGCAGTACCAGCAGGGATATCAGCAGCCGTACCAGCAGATGCCGCAGCAGCAGTACAACCCCTGGGCCCAACAGATGCCTCTGCAGCCTTACCAACAGTGGCCTCAAAGTTTTCAACAGCAAATGCCGCCGATGCAGAGTTCTCAACAACCAGCAGCTCAAATGATGTATCCTAATGCAGCAAATCAGTATGCGCAGCCACAACCGGACGTGTTCGTAAGCGATCGCGGCAACGCCGCGCTGGGCTATCTGGCGCAAAATCAAGCGTGCGGTGCAACCGATCTGGCGAGGGCGTTTGGAAACTCGGCCCCCACTTGGTCACGCACGCTCAATGACTTGGCGCAGGCCGGCTTGGTCATCAAGCATGGCCAGAAATACCATCTGACCGAACTCGGCGCCGCTCGCGTGCGAGCTCAGAGCTAAAGAACGGGAGAGACAGTGGACGAGGAAGCAAGCATCATCCTGGGGGATGCCATCGCCTTTTGCCAGCGCGACGGCCAAGATGCACGCCTCATCAACATGCTGGGGCAATCGCGGGCCATAAGCCTGACCGAAGATACGCTCACGATCGAGGCCCCCTCGCGCTTTGCCATCGCGCAGCTCAAAAAGCATCAGCCGACTATTGAGGCCTATCTGGAAGAAATCGCCTTTGCACCGATCGCGCTCGACATCGTGGCACCGCAAGGCGCCGCAACGGAATCCGCTGCCGCGACGGCGCCCGCCACGGCTCCCGCCGCTTCCCCGGCGGCACCGACCTCCGCAGGCGACGTGCCGACAATCGAGCACCAGCACAGCGATGTTTCCCGTGAAACCATGGCACCGTTGCCGACCGCGGCGGCGACGTCAACGAACGCACCCGTCACGCACATGCCTATCGCTCACGACGCAGCGGCGGGCGCGGATTCGGGCATTGCAATCAAGAACACGCTCTCGGCCGATGATTTTCGTCGCATGATGAACCAGATGAAGGGCGGAGCGCCGACTAAATCCACGCAAGCTGCGACCCCCGCTTCACCCATACCGGCGCCGACCGTGCCGGCCGAGCAGAATACGGATGGAGCCCCGCTCGCCGCGAACTCAAAATTTACCTTTGAGAACTTTGTCTACGGCCCCGAAAACAGCCATGCCTATCGCTCGGCACTCAAGTTTGCCGCCCTCGCGGACGAGCGCGGCACATGCACATCACTGTTCATCTACGGCAAATCGGGCCTGGGCAAGACGCACCTGCTGCTTGCCATCAAAAACGAGCTCGCCGAGAAGTCGCCCGAGATCAAGGTCAAGTATGCCAACTCCCAGGCATATCTGGACGACCTGATGACCGAGTTCGACCGCCAAAAGAAGAGCAACGCCCCCATCATGCAGGCGTACCACGGCGTGGACGTGCTCATCATCGATGACATCCAAAACATCATCGGCAAGCGCGCGAGCGTGGATTACTTTTTCCAGCTCATGGACGAGTTCATCCGCAACAACAAGAAGGTCGTCATCGCGGCAGACCGTGCCCCCAAGGACCTGAGCATGGACGAGCGTCTGACCAGCCGCTTCAACGCCGGCATGCTCTGCCTGGTCGCAGAGCCCAGCTACGAGATGAAATACAAGATCTTGCAGCGCTATTACGAGAACACCATCGTCGCCGCTCCCGAGGCAGGCGACGACTCGCTGCTGGCGGCCTATGGGGGCGACGGCGGACACCTGACCGACGAGCACTTTAAACACATGGCCGAGGTCTCGGGCACCAACATCCGCGAACTCGAGAGCTTTTGCGAGCGCTGCGCCGGCGAGGCGGGCGACCGCGAGCGCGAGGGCGGGGAGCTCACCTTTGACGATATCGACGCCATCGCCAGCCAGTACTTCGACACATCGGCCAAAAAGATCAACGTCCAGACGGTTCAGTCCGTCATCGAAGAGCAGTACGGCGTGACGCACGAGGAGCTCATCGGCCCGCGTCGCAACGCCAATATCGCCAAAGCACGCCATATCGCTATCTACCTGGCCATCGAGATGTGCGAGATGACGACCACGGCGGTGGGCGCCGAATTTGGCAACCGCAACCACTCGACCGTCAGCACGAGCTACAAAAAGGTCCAGAAGATGATCCAGGAAGACCGTACCGTCACCGAAGACCTCAAATCGCTGCGCGATAAAATTACACTGCGCTCGTAGGGAAATAGAGACACCTGTTGAAAACTTGTCGAAACCATGGGCATAAGGTGTCTAAAACCCAACCCGCGGTGGTGAAAAGTTTTGCGCAGGTTTTGAACGTGGAAAACCACCCCCGTTGCACACAGGTTGCTGTCGATTCTCTTTCTGGGTCTGACCTGCGTCTTTGGGAGTAATCAACAGTTTCGTCAGTGCTATTACTATTATTAAGATATTTATATCTAAAGAAAGGTATTAAAAGATGAAGTTCACCGTCAGCCAGAGCTCGCTTACACAAGCCATCGGCGTCGTTATGAAGGGTGTCGCTTCGGCGTCCACCCTTCCCATCCTGTCGGGCGTGCTCGTCAAGGCGCAAGACGGCATCTTGGAATTCCAGACCTCTAACTACACCATCTCGATCCGTCATCGCATCGCGGCGCATGTCGAAGAAGAGGGTGAGATGGTTATCCCCTGTAAGATGCTCTCCAATATCACCAAGACCCTCCCCGATGCCCCGGTCACCTTTGAGCTGTCCGAGCGCCAGGTGCTGATTGGTTGCGAGAAGAGCTCTTTCCGCCTGAACACGCTCGATGTCAATGACTTCCCCGAGTTTCCGGCCTATGCCATCGAGAGTGCCGTGGAGCTGCCGACCGATATCTTGTCCGAAATGGTCGGCCGCGTGTGGCGCGTCACCTCGACCGACAAGGCCCGCCCCATTCTGGGTGGCGTGCACATGAAGGTCGAGAACAACACCGTGCGCCTGGTGGCGACCGATTCCTTCCGCTTGGCCGTGTGCGATACGCAGGTCGAGACCTCGACTCTCGAGGGCTCCTTTGAACTCAACGTTCCGGCCGACGCCTTTAACGACGCGCTGAACATCATGGCCAGCCAGGCGACCATCATGATCGGGGCTACCGACACCCAGGTCGTCTTCGAGGCCGGCAACACCACCTACGTGTCGCGCCGTATCGAGGGCATGTACCCCAACTACAAGCAGCTCATCCCCGATTCGTGCGTGACGAGCGTCAAGATCGACGTCGCCGCCTTTAACGCCGCCCTCAAGCGCGTGGCCGTTATCGCGAGCGCCAACCCCGCCGTCAAGTTCGAGATCGATGTCGAGAACGGGCAGATGGGCCTGTCCTCCATTTCCAATGACCAGGACCTTGCGCAGGAGACGATCGATGTCGAGGCCGAGGGCGAGTCGGGCACCATCGCCTTCAACTACCACTACATCTTTGGCTGCCTCAATGCCCTGTCCAAGGAGAAGGAGATCACGCTGGAGCTCAAGAGCTACTCGCAGGCGGGCATCTTCAAGTCCTACGACAAGATCAACTACCTGTACCTGGTTATGCCGGTCCGCATCTAGCAACCGCCCTATGACCATGTTCGCCCGCGATCTTTCCGTCGCGCACTACCGCAGCTTCGATAGTTATCGCCTTGCCCTGGACGAGGGCGTGACGATACTTGCGGGACCCAACGCGGCGGGAAAGACCAATCTCATAGAGGCGCTGCAGCTGCTGACGAGCGGCGCCTCGTTTAGGCATCCGACCGCAGCCGAGCTCGT
>CABRZJ010000018.1:0-25885 GCA_902475425.1 uncultured Collinsella sp. | reverse complement strand
CACCGATCTGATGGGGCATCTCTATGCTGATGAATAGAAAAGCGAAGACGGTCAACGTCCTCGAGGGGCCGATGACCGAGTCGTGCGCCGAGTTTCCCGCGCGCCACGTGTTTATCAAGTGTCCGGAGTGCCGCCGCGTGATCGATGAGGCACGCCTGCACGACAACCTCGAGGTCTGCCCTCGTTGCGGCAAACACTTTCGCGTGAGCGGTCGCGCGCGCATGCGCATGACGGTCGACGAGGGCACGTTTGAGGAATGGGATGCCAATCTGGCGTCGGAGGATTTCCTCTCGTTTCCCAGCTATGCCGACAAGCTTAAGAGCGTGAGCGAGCGTTCGGGCGAGCGCGATGCCGTTGTGTGCGGCAGGGGCAAAATCTGCGGTTGCGATACGGCGCTCTTCTTTATGGACGCCAACTTTATGATGGGCTCGATGGGTTCCGTGGTGGGCGAGAAGATCTGTCGCACATTTGAGCATGCGACCGAGCTGGGATTGCCAGTTGTCGGCTTTACCGTTTCGGGCGGTGCACGCATGCAAGAGGGCGTGACATCGCTTATGCAGATGGCCAAGATTTCTGCGGCGGTTAGGCGCCACAGTGAGGCGGGCGGCCTGTATATCACGGTGCTCACCGACCCCACGACCGGCGGCGTAACCGCGAGCTTTGCCATGGAGGGCGATATTATCCTGGCCGAGCCCGATGCCCTGACGGCATTTGCCGGCCCGCGCGTGATCGAGCAGAACATGCACAAGCGCCTGCCCAAGGGATTCCAGCGCTCCGAGTTTTTGCTGGAGCACGGCTTTTGCGATGCCGTCGTTCCGCGTGGCGAGATTGCGCTCACGGTGGGCGAGCTGCTGGCGCTGCACGAAGGGCACGTGCCCGGCCTGGGGGCACCGCACGAGATTGTGCATACGGGTCGCCACGGCAAAAAGTTGGGACACTTGTTCAAGCGCTCGGGCGCACCAAAAACCGCGCTCGAGATTGTCAAACAGACCCGCTCGGCAGATCGCGCCACGGCAGGCGAGATGATCTCGCTGGGCCTGGATGGATTTGTGGAGCTGCACGGCGACCGCTACTTTGGCGACGACGCCGCTGTGGTGGCTGGCATTGGCTGGAAAGACGGGCGCCCCGTAACGGTCATCGCCATCGAGCGCGGCACCACGACCAAAGAGCGCATGCGTCGCAACTTTGGCATGGCACATCCCGAGGGCTACCGCAAAGCGCGTCGCCTTATGCGCCAGGCCGAAAAGTTTGGTCGACCGGTTCTGTGCCTGGTCGATACTTCGGGCGCGTTTTGCGGTATCGGTGCCGAGGAGCGCGGCCAGGGCGAGGCGATTGCTCAGAATCTCATGGAGATGAGCGGCCTTAAGACACCGATTGTCTCGGTGGTGACAGGCGAGGGCGGCTCTGGTGGCGCGCTGGCGCTGTCCGTGGCCGACCGCATCCTGATGCTCTCGAGCTCGGCCTATTCAGTCGTGAGCCCCGAGGCCTGTGCGTCGATCCTGTGGAAGGATACCGAGCGTGCGGATGAGGCCGCCGAGGCGCTTAAGCTCACGGCCCCCGATCTGCTGGCACTCGGCATCATCGACGGCATTGTTGACGATAAGGGCCTGTCGCATGAGGAGATCGCCGGTGCCGTCATGTCCTCGGCATTTGATGCCTTCGATACGCTTGGGCAGCTCGACGACGCGACCCTCACAAACCTCCGCTACGAAAAGTACCGCGCAATCGGTCGATACCGCACGATGTGACAAGGGGACAGCCCGCATGTCATATTGGGAAAGGCATTCCATGCTACAAGTTTCTAACACCTCGTTTACAACGTCGGTTTCATCAAACGCCATGGCCGTGGTGGACTATCTGTCCAAAAGCATGATGTCGGCGCTGCCGTTTATTGTCTGCGCGGCGTTGTTCCGCACCGTCGCTGTCATTATGGGCGAAGGCATGCTGGGCCTGTGGTCTGCCGATTCCGATATCTATCGCCTGTTCTACAGTTGGCTCTATAACGCCGGCTACTACTTTTTGCCCATTTATCTTGGTTGGGCGGCCGCCCGCCAGCTCGGTTGCTCGGAGCAGCTGGGCATGATGCTGGGCGGCGTATTGATTGCACCCGATTTACTCAAGCTTGTCGATGCCGCATCGACGACGGGGGCATCGATGACTTCCGTGTATGGTCTGCTTCCTGCGCCGGTCAACGATTACACGACGACTGTTATTCCGGTTCTCATCTCGGTGCCCGTGCTATGGCGAGTGGAGTGTTTCTTTAAGCGCGTTATCCCTAAGGCCGTGGCGTTTTCGTTCGTTCCGTTTGCGACCATGCTTGTCATGGTTCCGGTTTCGCTGTGTATTACGGCGCCGGCGGGCAGCTATCTGGGCATGCTGTTGGGCCAGCTTATGTTTATGCTTGGCAATTCCGGTGGCATCGTGTCGCTGCTCACGCTCATGGGGCTTGCTGCGGGCTGGGAGTTCCTAAAGATCGCCGGCGTCAGCAACGTTGTCCTATCGTTCGCCTATGCGCAGTTTATGAGTGTGGGAACGGATTCGTGCATCCTGATCGCCGCGACGATGGCAACGTTCGCCGTTTGGGGCATGCCCTTTGGCGCGTCGCTTCGCGTTGCGGATAAGGACGAGAAGGCGCTCATGCTGGGCTATTCAATCTCGGGTGTTCTTGGCGGCGTAAGCGAGCCGGCGCTGTACGGTTGCGGCTTTAAATATGGCAGGTGCCTGACGTGCATGGCCATTGGCGGCGCCGTCGGAGGCCTTGTTGCGGCCGTGGGCCACGTTACGGCCTATACCATCGGCATGACGAATGTCCTTATGGTCATTGGCTTTGCCACGGGCGGCATCTCGAACCTGCTGTGGTGCTGCGCTGCCGGCGGTGTGGCATTTGCGGTGTCTGCGGCGCTGAGCTACTGCTTTGGCGTGGTGCCGGCGAAGGGACAGACGACGGGGGACGGAGCCGATTCACCCGAAACCTCGAAGAGCGTGGCCGAAGCAAGCGCGTAAACCTGTGCGACACAAGGACGATTCCTTTGCCATATTCCAAGGCCGTGGCCCGTGTGGGTTGCGGCCTTTTTTGTATCTGGGGGACAAAGTGGCTACACTACAATCCGTTTGAGCAATAGATATATAGGTAGTACCGTGGGGGCGGATGTAGATGGTCGAGTGGATTGTTAAGCGTGCGCAGGGCGACCGTGCGCGTGTGGGCACGTTAGCTGGCGTGGTGTGTATTCTCGCCAATGTGGCACTATGCGCTGCGAAGGGCGTAATTGGCGTGCTGTCGGGATCGGTTTCGATTGTGGCGGATGCCATGAACAACCTGTCCGATGCAAGCTCGAATATCGTGAGCGTGCTGGGCTTTAAGCTGGCGAGCAAGCCGGCCGACCCCGAGCATCCTTACGGCCACGGTCGCTACGAGTATCTCTCGGGTTTGGTCGTGGCGGCGCTCGTGCTGCTGATTGGCATCGAACTGGTGAAGTCCTCGGTGGAGCGTATTGTCAACCCGGAGCCTGTCGAGTTCTCGCTTGCCCTGGTGGCGGTCCTGGCACTTTCGATGGTTGTAAAGCTGTGGATGGCGGCCCTCAACCAAAAGCTCGGCGATCGCATTGAGTCCGAGACGCTGCATGCGACCGCGCAGGATTCCAAGAACGATGTCCTTGCCACAGGCGCCGTGTTGGCGTGCGCAATTGTTTCGCAGGTGACGCACATCAATCTTGACGCATGGGTCGGCCTTGCCGTTGGCGCCTATATTGGCTGGAGCGGTTTTGAGCTCATCCAGGATACGGTGAGCCCGCTTTTGGGCCAGTCGCCCGATCCTAAGCTGGTCAAGCACATTCGAGACAAGATCATGAGCTATCCCGGCGTTTTGGGCGTTCACGATTTGATGGTTCACGACTACGGCCCGGGCAGGAAGTTTGCAAGTGCGCATGCCGAGATGGCGGCCGAGGACAGCCCGTTGGAAAGTCACGACACGCTCGATAACATCGAGCAGTCGTTTAGGGACGAAGACGGCATGATCGTTACGCTTCACTACGATCCCATCGTGACCGATGACCCCAAGCTGGCGAGCATGCGCTTGCGCATTCACGCCATGGCCCAGGAGATCGATAGCCGCCTCTCGATTCATGACCTGCGCTGCGTGCCGGGTCCTACGCACACCAACGTGATCTTTGACTGCGTGCGTCCCTCGGATCTGCAGATGAGTGCCGAAGACGTAAAGCACGCGCTGACACAACGGGTCGAATCGGAATATCCCAAGTCGATTGCCAAGATTACGATCGACGAAGACTACGTAGGGCATACCCACGAGTAAGGCTATGCCGGCAAAGCAGGTTATGCAGAAGGGGAGAGCATGAAGAAGCTGTATCTACTCCGCCACGGTCAGACGGAGTTCAACGTCAAAAAGCTGGTCCAGGGCCGCTGCGATTCACCGCTCACCGACTTAGGCCGTCAGCAAGCCGGGATGGCAGCCGCATGGCTCAAAGCCCACGGCGTCGTCCCCGACAAAGTGGTCTCATCACCCTTAGGCCGAGCCATGGACACGGCAAGTCTCGTCGCATGCGAGCTCCTCGGCCCGGACGCAGCAGCCGAGCCCTGCGAAGGCATTATCGAGCGCTGCTACGGCTCCTTCGAAGAAGGCCCGCACGGCGCGCTGCCCACCGACGTCTGGGATCCGGGCGAGGACCTGGTCCCCTTCGGAGGAGAAGGAAGCCAGGCGCTGCAAGAACGTATGGTGGATGCGCTTACCAATATCATGGGCTCCGAGGGCATCGAAACCCTTCTAGCAGTAAGCCACGGCAGCGCCAGCCGCCAATTTATCAAGGCCGCAGCCCCAGAGGGCTTCGAGCTCCCAACAAAACTCCCCAACTGCGCCATCATGATCTTCGATTTCGATGAGGCAAAGCCACAAGCAGAAGGCGAACCGTCCCAATGCAAGTTCACCCTCCAGCAAATAGTGGACCCCCAACAAAGTCATTAGCCTGAGCGAGCAAGGTTTAGCAGACATCAACGTGGCGTTCCCAGTGTGCGGCGGAGGGGGCGGGCCTGAGACATATTAAGGTTGTCGCGAGTTCCGCACGAACAGGAGAGCACTTAATGTGCTCTCCGTCGTGAGCAGGACTGTAGAGCAGCAACCTTAATATGTCTCAGGCCCGCCCCCTCCGCCGCACACTGGGAACGTGCCACGCACTTTACCTGCGTAAACAATGTGAGTGAAATATGAATCTCGATGGATACGCCCGCAGCCGTGTATACTAAACAGCTGTGTGTAACCAGGGGAGTATTCTGGCTGGACAAAATGCCTGCTTAATAGGGTTGTCAGGTAGTCCGGGCGAAATACAAGGCTGGGGAGCACGTCGTGTAAGTAGTGGTCCTCTAGGGGCGTACGCTCGGTGGTGTACGCATTGTCCCAAGACCACGCGAGAGTTGGGATCATATCTTGATCAGCATGATTCTCGGCCGCAAGATTGGCATGACCCAGGTTTGGGACGAGGACGACAACGTCGTTCCCGTCACGGTCATCCAGGCTGGCCCCTGCGCTGTCTCGCAGGTTAAAACTCAGGCAACCGACGGCTATGACGCCGTCCAGATCGGTTTCGGCGACATCAAGGCCAAGAACGTGAACAAGCCCATGGCTGGTCACTTCGCCAAGGCTGGCGTCGAGCCTGTCCGCTTCCTTCGTGAGGTCCGCGTCGAGAACGGCGAGGAGCACAAGGTCGGCGAGGTCGTCACCGTCGCTGATTTCGCTGATGTCGAGAAGGTCGACGTCATCGGTACCTCCAAGGGTAAGGGCTTCCAGGGTCGCATCAAGCGCTGGGGTCAGCGCCGCGGTCCTATGACGCATGGTTCTCACTTCCAGCGTCACCCCGGTTCTATCGGTCAGTGCGCCTATCCTGCGCGCGTCCTCAAGGGCGTCAAGATGGCCGGTCACATGGGTAACGAGCGCGTTACCGTCAAGAACCTTTCCGTTGTCCGCATCGATGCCGAGCAGAACCTCATCTTGGTCAAGGGCGCTGTCCCGGGTGCCAAGAATGGTCTCGTCGCCATCCGTATGGCCTAAGGGCCCAGCCCATTTAGCCCAGCGTCATACCAAGGAGAACACTTAAATGGCAAAGTTTGAAGTAAAGAACAGCGAGGGCAAGAAGGTCGCCGAGGCCGAGCTCGCCGCTGAGGTGTACGGCATCGAGCCGAACATCCACGTTATGCACCACATCGTCAAGTGCCAGATGGCCTCTTGGCGTCAGGGCACCCAGTCCGCTAAGGGCCGCTCTGAGGTTTCCGGTGGCGGCAAGAAACCTTGGCGTCAGAAGGGCACCGGCCGTGCCCGCCAGGGTTCCATCCGTGCTGCCCAGTGGCGTCACGGTGGCGTTGTCTTCGCCCCCAAGCCCCGTTCCTACGCTAAGCGTATGAACAACAAGGAGGTCAAGCTGGCTATGCGCTCCGCGCTGTCCGCCAAGCTGGCCGATGGCGAGCTCGTACTCGTCGACGACTACGGCTTCGAGAAGCCTTCCACCAAGGCTGCCGTCGCCATGCTCAAGGCTCTCGGCCTTGAGGGCAAGCGTCTGACCATCATCGTTCGCGATGAGGACGTCAACGCCTACCTGTCGTTCCGCAACATTCCCAAGACGTTCATCATCACCGCTGACGAGGCCAACACCTACGATCTCGTCAACAACAACGCTGTGCTGATGCCCGCCGACATCGCCGCTCACTTCGGGGAGGTGCTTGCATAAATGACCGCCCACGAGATCATCATCCGTCCGATCGTGTCCGAGCGTTCCTTCTCCGGCATGGAGCTGAACAAGTACACGTTCGAGGTCGCCAAGGATGCTAACAAGTATCAGATCAAGGACGCTGTCGAGGAGATCTTCGGCGTCAAGGTCGTTCGCGTGAACACCCTGACGGTAAAGCCCAAGACCAAGCGCGTGCGCTATGTCGCCGGCAAGACCCGTTCTTGGAAGAAGGCCATCGTCACGCTGGCCGAGGGCGACACCATCGAGGTCTTTGGCAACCAGGCCTAAGACTCGCTGCTGTTGAGTGAGCTCATGCCTCCCAAATAGGGGAGGCGGGAGCTCAAGGTTTTGGGCGTATAAAATGGACACGCCCGGAACCGTGTATACGTCCGGTGTCATCGCACCCGAGGCAGAACCTCGAATCCCTGTCTGCGATGGCTAACGGATTCCTATTGAAAGGGATTGTAATGGCTGTAAAGCACCTTAAGCCGACCTCCGCTGGTAGGCGTTGGCAGACGATCTCCGACTTCTCCGAGATCACCTGCACCAAGCCCGAGAAGTCTCTTCTCGAGCCCCTGCCCAAGAAGGCCGGTCGTAACAACAACGGCCGCATCACCACCCGCCACCAGGGCGGCGGCGTGAAGCGTCGTTATCGCGTGATCGACTTCAAGCGCAACAAGGACGGCGTGCCCGCCAAGGTTGCCACGATCGAGTACGATCCGAACCGTTCCGCTCGCATCGCTCTGCTGCACTACGCTGACGGTGAGAAGCGCTACATCCTGGCCCCCAAGGGTCTCGAGGTCGGTCAGACCATCATGTCCGGTTCTGACGCCGACATCAAGCCGGGCAACGCTCTGCCCCTCGCCGACATCCCCGTCGGTACGCTCATCCACGCCGTCGAGTTCCAGCCGGGCAAGGGCGCTGCTATCGCCCGTTCCGCCGGTAACTCCTGCCAGCTGATGGGTAAGGAGGGCAAGTACGCTATCGTCCGTATGCCTTCCTCCGAGATGCGCCGCATCCTCGTTACCTGCCGCGCCACCGTCGGTGAGGTCGGCAACGCCGATCACTCCAACATCGTCATCGGCAAGGCCGGCCGTAAGCGTCACATGAACGTGCGCCCGACCGTCCGCGGTACCGTCATGAACCCTGTCGACCACCCGCACGGCGGTGGCGAGGGCAAGAACCACACCTCTGGTCGTCCCTCCGTTACCCCCTGGGGTAAGCCGACGAAGGGCCTTCGTACGCGCAAGAAGAAGAAGGTCTCGAACCAGCACATCATTCGTCGCCGTAAGAAGTAATTTCGGATACCGAGTTTTAGGAGAAAGCACTTATGAGCAGAAGTCTCAAAAAGGGCCCGTTCGTGGAGACTCGCCTTCTCTCGCGTATCACCGCGATGAACGAGGCTGGCAAGAAGGACGTCGTGAAGACCTGGTCCCGCGCGTCCACCATCTTCCCCGAGATGGTTGGTCACACCATCGCCGTCCACGACGGCCGCAAGCATGTGCCCGTGTATGTTACCGAGTCCATGGTTGGTCACAAGCTCGGCGAGTTCGCGCCGACTCGTACGTTCCGTGGCCACAAGGCCAAATAGGGGGTTAACCGTAAATGGCAACTAAGTCTATTGAAACTGAGGCCACCGAGGTTCGCGCCGTCGCTAAGTACGTGCGTGTTTCCCCCAGCAAGGCCCGCCTGGTGGTCGATCTGATCCGCCGCAAGCCTGTCGCTCAGGCCTTCGACATCCTCCACTTCTGCGACCGCGCCGTCGCCGTGGATGTCGAGAAGGTTCTCCGTTCCGCCGTTGCGAACGCCGAGAACAACAACGGTCTGCGTGCCGACAACCTGGTTGTCGCCGCTGCCTATGTTGACGAGGGTCCGACGCTTAAGCGCATCCGTCCCCGCGCCAAGGGTTCCGCTTCTCGCATTCTGAAGCGTACTTCCCACATCACCGTCGTCGTTGCTCCTCGAAAGGAGGCGTAAAGCTGTATGGGTCAGAAAGTCTACCCCACCGGCTTCCGTCTTGGCATCACCGAGAACTGGCGCTCCCGCTGGTTCGCAGAGAAGGATTACGCTAAGACCCTCGGTAACGATCTCGAGATCCGCAAGTACCTCGAGAAGCGTCTTTCCCGCGCAGCTGTCTCCCGCGTCGAGATCGAGCGCGCTGGCGACAAGGTGAAGGTCATCATCCTCACTGCTCGCCCCGGCGTTGTCATCGGTAAGAAGGGTGCCGAGATCGATACCCTCCGCACCGAGCTCGAGAAGGTCGCTGGCGTCTCCAAGGGCCAGCTCTCCGTCGACGTTGTCGAGATCAAGCGCCCCGAGCTCGACGCCAACCTCGTTGCTCAGTCTATCGCCGAGCAGCTTGAGGGCCGCGTTGCCTTCCGTCGCGCTATGCGCAAGGCTGTCCAGTCCGCCCGCAAGGCCGGCGCTAAGGGCATCCGTATCCAGTGCTCTGGTCGTCTCGGCGGTGCCGAGATGGGCCGTCGTGAGTGGTACCGCGAGGGTCGCGTGCCTCTGCACACCCTCCGTGCCAAGATCGACTACGGCACGGCTGTCGCCAGCACCACCATGGGCGCTTGCGGCGTGAAGGTCTGGATTTACCTGGGCGAGAAGCTCCCGGGCCAGCCTGTTCCCAACCCTGCACTCGAGGGCTCTTCCCGTCCTCGTCGTCGTAACTCCGAGAGGAGGGGTCAGTAGTGCTTGCCCCTAAGCGTATTCTTCACCGCAAGGTGCAGCGTGGCTCCATGAAGGGCCAGGCCAAGGGTAATACCGAGCTGCATTTCGGCGAGTTTGGTATCCAGGCTCTCGAGGCCCATTGGATCACCAACCGTCAGATCGAGGCCGCTCGTATTGCCATGACCCGCTACATGAAGCGTGGCGGTCGTGTCTACATCACGATCTTCCCCGATAAGCCCATCACCAAGAAGCCTGCCGAGACTCGCATGGGTTCTGGTAAGGGTAACCCCGAGGAGTGGGTGGCCGTCGTCAAGCCCGGCCGCATCATGTTCGAGGTCAAGGGTGTTCCCGAGGAGGTCGCTCGCGAGGCTCTGCGTCTTGCGCAGCACAAGCTCCCCATCAAGACCAAGATTGTTGCTGCCAAGAACGCTGAGCAGCGCATCGAGAAGGAGATGGCTGAGGAGGCCGCTCTCGAGGCCAAGTGGGCTGCTGAGGACGCCGCCGCCGCCAAGGAGGAGAACTAATGAAGCCCGCAGAGATTCGTGAGCTCTCGGACGCTCAGCTCGTTGAGAAGCTGAAGGAAATGCGCGCCGAGCTCTTTAACCTTCGTTTCCAGATGGCCACCAGCCAGCTGGACAACACCGCTCGCGTCAACACCGTGAAGAAGGACATCGCTCGCGTCCTCACGGAGCAGCGCGCCCGCGAGATCGCAGCGGAGAAGTCCGCTGTCGCCGAGTAGGACCTAAGGAGAGAACATGACTGATTCGCGTAACTCGCGTAAGGTCCGTACGGGTGTCGTTACCTCCGTCTCCGGTGCCAAGACCATTGTTGTCACCATCACCGAGCGCAAGCGTCACCCCAAGTACGGCAAGATGATGACCAGCTCCAAGAAGCTGCACGCTCACGACGAGGAGTGCACGGCTGGCGTGGGCGACACCGTCCGCGTTATGGAGACCCGTCCTATGTCCAAGATGAAGCGTTGGCGCCTCATCGAGGTCGTCGAGCGCGCTAAATAAGCAGTCGCTCTTACGACTTGTACGTTTCCGAAGATGTGCGTATGCCTGGCTTGCATACCACAGGCCGTATAAAGGCAGCGCACCTCTCTTCGGTTCTTAGTTCGGAGGAACATCTACCATGATTCAGATGCAAACCATGCTGAACGTCGCCGACAACTCCGGCGCTCGCAAGATTCGCTGCATCAAGGTGCTTGGCGGTTCCAAGCGTCGTTATGCAGGCATCGGCGATGTGTTCATCGGTGCTGTCCAGGAGGCTACCCCTGGCGCCAACGTCAAGAAGAAGGACGTTGTCCGTTGCGTCGTCGTTCGCACCGTTAAGGAGATCCGCCGCAAGGATGGCTCCTACATTCGCTTTGATGAGAACGCCTGCGTTGTCATCAACAACGATGGTTCGCCCGTCGGCACCCGTATCTTCGGGCCCGTCGCTCGCGAGCTTCGTGACAAGAAGTACATGAAGATCGTCTCGCTCGCTCCCGAGACCCTGTAGTTAGGGGAGATATATGTATATCAAGAAGGGCGATAAGGTCCAGGTTCTCTCTGGTAAGGATCGCGGCAAGCAGGGCGTTGTCCTGCGTGCTCTCCCCGCCGAGAACAAGGTCGTTGTCGAGGGCGTTTCGGTCGTCAAGAAGGCCGTCAAGCCCAACGCTGCCAACCAGCAGGGCGGCATCGTTTCGCAGGAGGCTCCTATCGACGCCTCCAACGTCAATCTCGTTTGCCCCGAGTGCGGTAAGGTTACCCGCGTCGGTCACGAGAAGGACGGCAAGAACAAGCTGCGCGTCTGCAAGAAGTGCGGCCACAAGTTCTAAGCTGCCCGCAACATCAAGTTGCTAGCAAAGGCCCGGATGCCCCACGGCACCCGGGCCTTTTTCTATCCCTACTCATTGGGGACAGACTTAAATGAGTGGCCGTTGAAATGCCGGCACCTGGGGGCGTTCATTTTCTGTCGGCAGCTGGGGACGACCATTCATTGGGGACAGACTTAAATGACCAGTCGTTGGGGGGACAGTCTCTATGTGCCGGCAGTTTGGGACGATCCTTTGATGTCTGATGCCCCCAGAGGGGTGAAGTAATACAGCTGGGTCTGTCTTTTAGGGCTTTGGTGTTCCGCCCCTTTATGTTTCACAAGGATCGTCGCATGCGCATTTACGCGCATAGCCTTGCGCGACAATGCGCATAGCCGCGCAAACATCTGCCAACTATGGCTAAATAATGACCGATAAGCAAATAAATACGCAAACACGAGCAGATACGCGCGCAATTGTGCGACTATAGGTTTGTTAGAAATGAAGGACTTCCGATGACTCAGGAGGCACATCATGGCAGATTCCAAACAGGCTCCGCTCGACGCCGAAGCAGCCGCAAAAGCAGCGTTCACTTCGGTCCAGGACAAGCCATTCCCCGATGATATCTTTACGGCTCCCGAGCTTCGTTGGGCTGTGATCGGGTGCGGCGTTATCGCCAACCAGATGGCCCAGTCTCTCGCTCTTGCCGGTCGCAAGCTTGCGGGCGTCGCCAACCGCACGCTGTCCAAGGCTCAGGCTTTTGCCGAGCAATATGGCATCGAGAAGGTCTATGAAACGGTCGAGGACCTCTACGCCGATCCTAACATTGACGCAGTCTATATCACCACGCCGCACAACACGCATATCACCTACCTGCGAGCCGCTCTGGCAGCTGGTAAGCACGTACTCTGCGAGAAGGCCATTACCCTCAACTCTGCCGAGCTCGACGAGGCCCGTGCCATCGCCGACGAGCACAACGTGGTCCTTATGGATGCCACCACGGTGCTCCACATGCCCTTGTATCAGGAGCTGCGCCGCCGCATGGATGCCGGCGACTTTGGACGCATGAACCTCGCCCAGCTCAACTTTGGCAGCTACAAGGAGTACGGCGACCTGACCAACCGCTTTTTCAATCGCAACCTTGCTGGCGGTGCCATGCTCGATATTGGCGTCTATGCCCTGTCCGTCATGCGCCTCTTTATGGCAAGCCAGCCCGCTGAGGTCGTTTCGCTGGGCAACACCTGCGAGACTGGCGTTGACGTCGCGGGTGGCATCGTCTGCCGAAATGCCGAGCAGCAGCTGGGCGTCGTGAGCCTTACGCTCCACTCCAAGCAGCCCAAGCGCTCGGTCATCAGCTTCGACAAGTGCTACATCGAGGTCAATGAATATCCGCGTGCCGATCACGCGACCATCGTGTGGACTGCGGACGGCCACCGCGAGGAGGTCCACGCCGGCACCGAGGCTTACGCCCTGTGCTATGAGATGGCCGACCTGGAGAAGGCCGTTGCCGGCGACGACTCCAAGCGCGAGCTGCTGGATTATGCTTCTGATGTTATGGAGCTTATGACCAAGCTCCGCGCCGACTGGGGAGTTGTGTACCCCGAGGAGGAGTAAGCGATGCTTGCGGAAGATAGGCTCAACGCGATCGTGTCGATGGTGCAGCAGGCCGGCTCGGTTACCGTGCCGGAGCTTGCCGAAGCCCTGGGCGTGACGGCGTCTACCATTCGGCGCGACCTGCAGACGCTCGACCGAGCTCATCGCATCGCCAAGGTCCACGGTGGAGCGACGAGTCTTGAGCGCGCGCACGTGACGCGCGACCTAACGCTTAATGAGCGCAGCGACCTCCATAACGACGACAAGGAGCGTATCTGCGCCCGTGCGGCGGCGCTTGTGGAGCCCGAGAGCTTTGTATACATCGACTCGGGCTCGACGACGCTCAGGCTCATCGAGCATCTTCCACACCTTGAAGATGTCACCTATGTGACCGATTCCGTGCTCCATGCTCAGCACCTTGCTTTGCGCGGCATGCGTACCGTGGTGTTGGGCGGCGAGCTCAAACCCGAGACCGAGGCGCTCGTTGGCCCCGATGCCTTGGCAACCTTAGACCGCTACAACTTCAACTGTGGCTTTTGGGGCTCTAACGGCATTGCCGCCGAGCAGGGCTTCACGGCGCCCGATATCGAGGAAGCACAGGTCAAGCGTATCTCGATGCGCCATACCGCCAAACGCTTCGTAATCTCGGACGCCAGTAAATTTGGCATGGTGGCGCCCGTCAAGTTCGCGGACTTCCGCGACGCAACGATTATTACCGCAGGCGAGGTCCCCGCCAAGTACCGGGCAATGGACAACGTCATCACTGTCTAACAGCGAGACAAGGCCAAAACCACCACGAAGGTGCCTGTCCCCATTGTGGTGGTTAGTAACGAAAACCGAGTAGTTTTCTCAATAGAAAAGCGGCAACGTCCATCACGGGCGTTGCCGCTTTCGTTGTCTGCCGGTTTGTCTAAGTCTGTAACAACTGGACCGTTAAAAGTGGGCTAGGTGTTACAGATTGAGATACTTCCGAACCGCGCCGTCCCTTTGTCTCAATCTGTAACATCTGGGACTGATTTTGCCGAGCTACTGTTACAGATTGAGATTTTCCCTTAAGGGGGATTTGAATGTCTCGATCTGTAACAGATAGACCGGAAAATGGGTTCTAACTGTTACAGATCGAGACGTTTTGGGACCGCGGTTGAACCATTGCGGCAAAACCACCACAAAGGTGCCTGTCCCCATTGTGGTGGTTTAGGGCTCCCAGGGGCAGGGGGCTTCGATGTGGATGTGCTCGCCGGTTACGGGATGCGTGAAGGACACGCTGTGGGCGTGGAGCATCAGGCCGCAGGGGCGCGGCGTTCCGTACAGGTCGTCGCCAACCAGGGGATGATGCTCGCTTGCCAGGTGCACACGGATTTGGTGCTTGCGGCCGGTGAGCAACTCGACATCGATATACGAGCGCGCGGGCAGGCCACGACGGCTCTTAAGACGTTTGAGCACCTTCACGCGAGTTTGAGACGGCTTGCCGCTGGCGCCGACGCGCATCTTTCGGCTGTCGTGACGGTCGCGGGCGATGGGCTTGTCGATGAGCTTCTCGTTCCAGTCGATCTTGCCCTCGGCCAGCGCCAGATAGTGCTTTTCGAAGGCGTGGTCGATCACCATCTGGTCAAAGGCGGGCTGCGTCTGTTTGTCGAGCGAAAACAACACCACGCCGGTGGTGTTGCGGTCCAGGCGGTTGAGCGGCTGCATGTCGGTCGCGGCAAAGCCGTCACCCATCGCCAGCAGCAGGTCGCTGGCGTAGTCGGTGAGCGTGCGCTCGCCGGTGCCGTCGCCGTGGACGATCATGCCGGCGGGCTTGTCGATGGCCATGAGCCAGGCGTCGCAGTAAAGGACTTGAGGTTCTTCGTTCACGTGTAAGCCTTTCGGTTAGCTGATTCCCACAAACATGCAGCCCGAGGTCGCCCCGCGCAGGCGGGCGGCGGGCTTGCGGCCGGCCTGCGCTGCTTCGACGGCACGACGGACGCGGGCGACGGCACGGCCCACCTCATCCGCCTCGAGCAGCGTTCCGTCCACCATGAGACGACGCACGCCGGCATCGAGCAGCTGAGCAACCTGCGGCGTGAGGTCGATGGGGTAGGCATCGTACAGGCGAGAGCGGCCGTGAGTGTCGGTGCGGACGGGCATGACCTTGCCGTCGATATTCTTGAGCGAGAGCTTGCGGGCACGCAGGCGGCAGTTGGCACAATCGTGGATGCAGCCGTTGGCAACCTGCAGAATGCAATGCTCGCTCGTCATGACGCGCGGGCGGCCAAAGACGGTGATGCCCAGAGCCGCGGGCGCGGTGGCGCCGAGCGAGACAATCTCGTCGAGCGTGATCTCGGGCGAGAGCCAAAACGCACCGGCTCCGCGCTCGGCAAGCGCCTCCATGCAGGGCGTGTTGTGCACCGGCAGGCAAGAGCGAATCTCGGCCGTGGCGCCGGCATGCGCGGCTACGGCGAGCTCGGAGATATTGCCGACGGCGACGGTGGCTCCGGCATTGATCCAGGGATCGACGCGCTCGTGGTCGACGGTGCGGCAGACCTCGTCGAGTACGGGCACGATACCCTGCTCAAATGCATCGGCAGGGGAGAGTCCGACAGTCTCGAGCGCGTCGGTGGTCATATAGATGCGCGCGGCGCCCTCGGCGCGAGCTGCCTCGGCGGCTTCGAGCGTGGTGACGGTGGCGCAGATATGCGGCTCGTCGCGGTAATGCTCGGGCATGGCGTGCGTACATTTGTCGAGTACCGGCAACTCAAGCGTTTTCGCGCGCTCCTCGTACGGCGCCAGAATGGCCTCCTCCAATGCTTTACAGGCGGCGGCGCGCACCTTGTGCACGGCGGAGAAGCCCATACCGCAGCCGGCGTCGAGCGAAACGTCAAAGCTCGCGGCCTCAAAGGGCGAGGAGCCCATGCGGCCTACATGCTCAACCAGATCGGACGCTTCGACGGCGCGGGTCTTGGCGGCCTCGACGGTAAAGCCGGTCGCAGCGGCAGCGAGCGTGGGGTCGTCGCAGCAGGTGAGCGTCACGGTAAACGGCTCGCCCAGACGCGCCACGACGGTCACGTCTACGGCGCGGCGGCGCAGCACATCGCGTTTGAGCGCGGCGCCGGCGGCGTCGATAGCGCGCTGGCTTCGAATCACGCGTACACGGCAACCCTCGGGCATGCTACGGGGCACGCGGCACTCGATGATGTCGCCGGCAGCGGCATCCTCGGCGGCAATGGTGGTCAGGAACTGGTCAAACTCATCGTCGTGACGAAGCTCCAGCAGGTCACCCTTGCCCACGGGCTCAAACAGCTCAATGCGGGCGATGGCAGCGCGGCGACGGCGGTCGTCGGGCTTGAGCCCGCGCACATCGCGGTTGGACAGGCGGCTGCCGAGCACCGTGCCCACGATCTGGCCGCGGTTGTTGGAACGCTCGTAGCTCATCATCTCGTCACCCGAGGTACCGTCTTGGTAGGCGTGCGTAAAGTCGCGGTTGAAGCAGCGTTTGAGCTGGCGCTGGCGGGCGGCGTCCTCGTCCTTATCTACGGCGACCCCGGCCAGCATGTCATCAATCTGATGACGATACACGTCGACGATGGAATATACGTAATCGGGGGCTTTCATGCGGCCTTCGAGCTTGAGCGATGCGGCGCCGGCGTCATACAGACGGCGAACGAGCTGCGAAGTATTGGTGTCGCGCGGGCACAGCGCGCGCTCGCGACCGGCAGGGGAGAGCGAGCGGCCGTTCTCGTCAATCAGCTCGTAAGGCAGGCGACAGGGCTGAGCGCACATGCCGCGGTTGGCCGAGCGGCCCGCCATGGCAAAGCTCGACAGCAGGCATAGGCCCGAGTAACAAAAGCAGATGGCGCCGTGGCTAAAGACCTCAAGGTCAACGTCGGGCGCGGCATTGTGAATGGCAGCGATTTCGTCGATGGAGAGCTCGCGCGAGAGGGTCACGCGGTCGGCGCCCTGCTCGCGGCACCAGATAGTCCCACGGTCATCATGGATGTTCGCCTGGGTCGAGATGTGTGTCTCGATGCCGGACATGGTGCGCTTGACCTCAAAGAACAGGCCCCAGTCCTGGATAATGAAGGCATCGGCGCCCAGCGTGGAGCAGCGGTGGATGAGTTGCAACGCATCGCCCATCTCGGACTGCTTGATGACGATGTTGACCGTGACGTAGACGCGCGAGCCGGCCAGATGCGCGGCGCGGCAGGCCTGCTCAAAGGCCTCATCGGTAAAGTTGGTTGCCTTGCGGCGGGCGTTGAAGCTGCCCATGCCGCAGTAGATGGCGTCTGCCCCGGCAGCGAGTGCGGCGGCAAAGGGCTCGGGGCCTCCGGCGGGGGCCAAAAGCTCGGGCCTGCGGTTGGTGGTTCGACTGGCGGTTGCGGTCATATCCTGCCTTTCAAAATGCTCAGATATTCAAAAGTATAGTGGCGTCGCTGCGGTGGGCGACGCCCGTGCTCCAAGCTGGATAAAGTCTTCAGCAGCTTGGACTGGCTGCTCCACATGAGAACCGTTCAGCGGTTCGGGGAAACCGTTGGGCGATAAAATATTCTCGCAACGTGATAATAATCTTGCATTGCGCGGAAACCTTGAGTACTATCCCAAATCAAGCGCGGTGTTCAGACCGAATTGTGCCTCCCGGTGTGAACGCCGCGCTCACGCTCTCTATCTGATCGTAAGGAGAAAAACATGAGCAAGACCGTCGTGTCTTCCGATAACGCACCTGCAGCCATCGGCCCGTATTCCCCCGGCATCCAGACCGGCAACATGGTGTTCCTGTCCGGCCAGCTGGGCATCGACCCCGCAACCGGCAAGATGCCCGAGGGCGTCGAGGCCCAGGCTAAGCAGTCCCTTGCTAACGTCGAGGCCCTGCTGACCGCTGCCGGCGCCACCTTTGCCGATGTCGTTAAGACCACGGTCTATCTGGCCGACATTGCCGACTTCGCTGCCGTGAACGAGATCTACGCCTCCAAGTTCGAGGCTCCGTTCCCCGCGCGCAGCGCTTTCCAGGTTGCCGCCCTTCCGGCCGGCGGTCTGGTTGAGATTGAGGTCGTCGCCGCTCTCTAAGGGGTTGGCAACAACTAAACATGACATGCAAAAAGACCCTGCAGTGCGTGTGAACTGCAGGGTCTTTTGTCAAGCGATGCGACAAAAATGATCCGTTTTCCTCCGTCCCCAAGGAGTCAGCGGGTTAGCCTTCCTTGCGGACTTTTTGCAGGTAGCGGTAGACGCTGGGCTCCGAGATGCCCAGCGCGGTGGCGGCGCAGGCTACGGCGCCCTTGAGCATGAACACTCCGTTGCCGTTGAGGTGGCGAATGACTTCCACGCGGTCGCTTTGACCAAGCGACGTCACATCCAGCCCGCGAGCGCTCAGCAGCTCGGAAATACTGCGGTCGATGAGCTCCTGCGTGGACTCCGAAAGGCTTTCGACCTCGATGGGGGAGGGCTCGGTGCGTGCGGGAGCGGCGTCAAAGCAGGCCATAAGCTGCTGGGCCATGGCACTGATGTTGCGCACGGCCGAAAGATCGGTGTTGACGCAGAGCATGCCGACGATCTCGCCGTCCTCGCGAATGAAGTACGTCGCCGACTCCAGCGTCTTGCCACCGGCACCGCGGCCTTCGTAGCCCGTAATGAACGGCAGATCGCGATATTTACCATCGTGCATGATCTTGAGTGCCAGATCGGTGGCGGGACCGCCGACCTTACGGCCGCTCACGATGCCGTTGCGAATATCGACGATGGCGTGGTCGGGATCCGAGAAATCGTGCAGCACGATTTCGCTGTTCTTACCGAGTACCTGCTCCAGGAAATCGACCATCGGCAAAAAGCGGCGTACGGTCTCGTTCACGGGCAACTCCTTTGGGTTCTATCGAAGTGTTCATAACAATTTTTTATCATGGTAACACGGTGTCTATTGACTCGTATATCCGCAGGTACATTGCGTAATACAGACGAACGGTAGGAATTTAGCGGTAAACGGTTGACCAAAAGAAAAGTAAGATGTCATTTTGACCAGACACTTTCCTGACCTGCGGAAATGCATTATCTCAGCTGAAGAATAGTCTGATAACAAAAAATTATTATTGAGAATGAGAATCATCTTTAATACGATATGCAACGAAGGCACAACCTCAACCCCGCACTGCGTCACAATAGAGCGTTAGATGCGAAAACAACTATTTCGAGGATTGGTGGTCAAATGACCCAGGAGACGGTTACGAACGGCACTGAAGCCCTGTTCACTCGCGAAGGCATGCCGCCCGTTAAGGAAATGATCCCGTGTGCCCTTCAGCATGTACTGGCATCGTTTGCCGGCATCATTACCCCGGCGGTCATCATGGCCGGCGTCTACGGCTTTAATAGCCAGCAGAGCACCGACATCATTCAGGTTGCACTCATTCTTTCGGCGATCGACACGGCCCTTCAGGCCTTCGCTCCCTTCCGTCGCATTGGCGGCGGCCTGCCCATCGTCATGGGCGTTTCGTTCGCGTTCCTGCCGGCCCTTCAGGCCATGGGCGCCTCGGGCTTTAGTTTTGGCGCGCTGCTGGGCGGCGAGATCGTTGGCGGTGCCGTCGCGGTCCTCTTTGGTCTGGCCTACAGCAAGATTAAGTGGCTGTTCCCGCCCGTCGTGACCGGCACGGTCATCTTCTCCATTGGCGTCTCTCTCTATCCCACGGCCGTCAAATACATGGCCGGTGGCATGGGCACGCCGTTGTGGGGCACCCCGCAGGCATGGTGCGTCGCTCTTATCACCTTCGCCGTCGTCTTCGCGCTCGCCAACTTTGGAAAGGGCACGCTCAAGCTGGGATCCGTGTTCTTTGGCATGATCGTTGGCATGATCGTTTCGATCCCCTTTGGCATGATCGACTTCTCCAGCGTCGCCACCGCTCAGGTCTTCGCTCTTCCCAAGCTCATGCCCTACGCGCTCGAGTTTGATCCCGAGGTCTGCATTACCCTCGCCGTCGTGTTCCCCATGGTTGCCATCCAGGTTATCGGTGACGTCTCCGCCGCCTGCCTGGGCTCCATCGACCGTATGCCCACCGAGCGCGAGCTTTCCGGCGCTATCGTGTCCCAGGGCCTCACTTCTATGGTCGGCGGCCTGCTGGGCGGTCTTCCCACCAGCGCCCTTGGCCAGAACGTGGGCATCATCTGCTCCAACAAGGTCGTCAACAAGTGGGTCTTTGTGATCATCGCGGCCGTCTTTGCCATCGCCGGTCTGTTCCCGCAGCTCTCTGCCGTGCTCTCCGCCATCCCGCAGCCTGTTATCGGCGGCGCGACCGTCGGCGTCTTTGGCACCATCACCATGAACGGTGTGCGCATGTTCACCCGCGAGGGCCTCACGCAGCGCACCACCACCATCGTCGGCACCTCCGTTGTCTTTGGCTTGGGTATCTGGATGGCCAGCGGTTGCCTTGCCGGCGAGGGCATGCCCACCTGGGTGTCCACCGTCATCGGCTCCAACGCCGTAACCCCCACCGCCATCATGGCCATCGTGCTCAACCTGATCCTTCCGCAGACGCCGGTCGTGGCTCAGCACATCGATGCCGCCAAGGATGCCGCTGTGAATCTGGTCCTGCCCGAGAGCAAGAAGTAACCAATTCGGTGCTATTCGCCGGCGGACGCATCGCCTCGTCCGCCGGCGCCATGCGGCGCCAAGCCGCACTTCAAAGGGCTCGTCCCTTTGGTGAAGCGTTGACGGGAGAGGGCCCGTTTCCGGTGTAGGCCGGCGCTTCGCACTTCCGCCATGTCAGAGGTGTCAAACCCCGCCCCTGATGTTGAAGGGAGCATTTATGCTTCTGGTCGCTAACGGTTCCGTCTTTACCCGCAACGCTCAGACTCCGTTCATTCCCAACGGTGCGGTCGCCATTGACGGAGATACGATCGTCGAAGTGGGCCCCGAGCGCGAGCTCAAGGCCAAGTACCCGGATGCCGAGTACGTCGACGCCCAGGGCAACCTCATCATGCCCGGACTTATCAACTGCCACACCCACATCTACTCGGGTCTGGCCCGCGGCCTTGCCATTAAGGGCTGCAACCCCACCAACTTCCTGGAGAATCTTGAGCAGCAGTGGTGGAAGATCGACGACAACCTGACGCTCGACGGCACCAAGGCCAGCGCCTATGCCACGATTCTGGATTCCATCCGCGACGGCGTCACCACGATCTTCGATCACCATGCGAGCTTCTGCGAGATTCCGGGCAGCCTCTTTACCATTAAGGACGCCGCTCAGGAGCTGGGCATGCGTTCGTGCCTGTGCTACGAGGTCTCCGACCGCCGCGGTCAGGAAAAATGCGACCAGGCCATTGCCGAGAACGCCGAGTTTGCCCAGTGGGCCGCCAAGGAGCGTCGCGATAACGACAACCACATGATCGCCGCCATGTTTGGCGGTCACGCCACCTTTACGCTTTCGGACGAGACCATGGACAAGATGGCCGAGGCCAACAACGGCCTGACCGGTTTCCACATCCATGTGTGCGAGGGCATGAATGACGTGTGGGACTCCCGCCTCAACCGCGGCGGCATCAGCCCCGTCGAGCGCCTGCTGCAGCACAACCTGCTCGGTCCCGACACCATGCTCGGCCACTGCATCCACGTGACACCTGCCGAGATGGACATCGTCAAGGAGTCCGGCACCTGGCTCGTCAACAACCCCGAATCCAATATGGGCAACGCCGTGGGCTGTGCCCCCGTGCTCGAGTTCTTCCGCCGCGGCATTCCCGTGTGCATGGGCACCGACGCCTACACTCACGATATGCTCGAGAGCCTTAAGGTCTTCCTGATCATTCAGCGCCACAACGCCGCTATGCCCAACGTGGGCTGGTGCGAGGCCATGACCATGCTGTTCGAGAACAATGCCAAGATGGCGAGCAAGTACTTCGATCGCAAGCTTGGTGTGCTCGAGGCCGGCGCTGCCGCCGACGTCATCGTTATGGACTACAAGCCTTTTACGCCGTTGAGCGAGGAGAACATCGACGGCCACATGCTCTTTGGCATGATGGGCAAAAACTGCCGCACCACCATCATCAACGGCCGCGTCCTGTACAAGGATCGCGAGTTCGTTGGCATTGATGAGGACAAGATCAACGCGTGGACCATGGCCGAGTCCAAGAAGCTCTGGAGCACGCTCAACGATCGCGCCTACTAATTACAAGTAGATTCGCGCGCGTCGGATGTTTCGCCGCATCCGACGCGCGTATAGGCGACCTCCGCGGGGTCGCCGGCGCTGTGCTAGCGCTACACCGTATTTGCGCCCGCCGCGCGGTCTCGCCGGGCGTTACAGAGAGGAGCTCACTATGAGCGACATCATGAGGCCGATCCCGTTTTCGCAGCTGATGAACTGGATCATCGAGGAGCACAAGACTCAGGGCGCCGTCTTTGGCGTGCGCAAGATGGTCACGACCAACCAGGAGGGCGCGCTTCCCATTTTTGACGAGCGCATCGAGACTCCGTTTGGCCCGGCCGCCGGCCCCAACACGCAGCTTGCCCAGAACATCGTGGCATCCTACGTGGCCGGTTCCCGCTTCTTTGAGCTCAAGACCGTTCAGGTTATGGACGGCGAGGAGCTCTCCAAGTGTGTGAACAAGCCCTGCATCGTGGCGCAGGACGAGTGCTACAACTGCGAGTGGTCGACCGAGCTCGAGGTTCCGCAGGCCTTTGCCGAGTACGTGAAGGCATGGTTTGCCTGCCACCTCATCGCTCGCGAGTACGGCCTGGGCAGCCCGGACGGCTTTGTCTTCAACATGTCCGTGGGCTATGACCTCGAGGGCATCAAGAGCCCCAAGGTCGACGCCTACATCGAGGGCATGAAGGACGCCAGCGGCTCCGAGGTTTGGAATGAGTGCCGCACGTGGGCGCTCGCTAACCTGGACAAGTTTGAGCATGTTGACGCCGCGTTTGTCGAGTCCATCCCGGCGCGCGTCTCCAACTCCATCACCGAGTCTACCCTGCACGGCTGCCCGCCGGCCGAGATCGAGCGCATCGCGACCTATCTGATCACCGAGAAGGGCCTCAACACCTACATCAAGTGCAACCCCACGCTGCTGGGCTATGAGTTTGCACGTCAGCGCCTCAACGAGCTGGGCTTTGACTACATCGTCTTCGATGACACGCACTTCCGCGAGGACCTGCAGTGGGCCGATGCCGTGCCCATGTTCGAGCGCCTGATTGCCCTGTGCGCCGAGCGCGGCCTGGAGTTCGGCGTCAAGCTGACCAACACGTTCCCCGTCGACGTGACGAGAAACGAGCTGCCCTCCACCGAGATGTACATGTCCGGCCGTTCGCTGTTCTCGCTGACCATCGAGGCCGCCCGCCGCATTACCGAGCAGTTCGATGGCAAACTGCGCATCAGCTACTCCGGCGGTGCCACGGTCTACAACATCCGCGCCCTGTACGATGCCGGCATTTGGCCCGTTACCCTGGCGACCGACGTGCTCAAGCCCGGTGGCTACGAGCGCTTTAGCCAGATGGCCGGCGAGTTTACCGACCTGGATGGCAAGCCGTTCGCGGGCGTCTCGCTCGAGGCCGTGACCGCAATCCAGACCGACTCGCTCACCAACCCGCTCTACAAGAAGCCGCTGCGCCCGCTGCCCGACCGCAAGGTCGCCGGCAAGAGCCCGCTTTCCGACTGCTTTACCACGCCGTGCCGCACGAGCTGCCCCATCCAGCAGGATATTCCCGCCTATCTGGCGGCTGTTGACGAGGGCCGCTACGAGGACGCGCTCAACATCATCATCGAGCGCAACGCCCTGCCGTTCATTACCGGCACCATCTGCCCGCATCCCTGCGGCCGTGCCTGCGAGCGTGCGTTCTACGAGCCCGAGGGCGCCCAGATCCGCGCCAGCAAGCTCAAGGCCGCCCGCGAGGCCATGACCGCCGTGCTGCCCAAGCTACGCGCCCAGGCCATCGCAAACGACGGCGAGCGCAACGTTGCCGTTATCGGCGGCGGTCCGGCCGGCCTGGCGACGGCGTTCTTCCTGACGCGCGCCGGCGTGCCCGTCACCATCTTTGAGGCTCGCGATTCGCTCGGCGGCGTGGTCCGTCACGTGATTCCTGAGTTCCGCATTGCGAGCGACGATATCTCCCACGACGCAGAGCTCTGCCTGGCCTTTGGCGCCAAGGTGCAGCTCAACGCCCGCGTGGAGTCCATCGACGAGCTCAAGGCCCAGGGCTTCACCGACGTGGTCGTGGCCACTGGTGCCTGGATGCCCGGTTCCGCCGGCCTGGGCGAGGGCGCCGAGCTCGACGTGCTGGAGTTCCTCGAGGCCGCCAAGAGGGGCGAGAAGCTCGAGCTGGGCGAGGACGTCGTAGTCATTGGCGCCGGCAACACCGCCATGGACGCGGCCCGCGTGGCTAAGCGCCTGGCTGGTGTGAAGAACGTGCGCCTGGTGTATCGCCGCACCAAGAAGCAGATGCCCGCCGACGAGGAAGAGCTCGATCTTGCTCTTGCCGACGGCGTTGAGTTCTGCGAGCTGCTGGCGCCCAAGGCACTCAACGGCGCCGTGCTGACCTGCGATGTTATGGAGCTCGGCGAGCCGGATGCAAGCGGCCGTCGCAGCCCCGTCGCCACGGGCGAGACCGTGGAACTTCCCGCCACCACGGTGATCTGCGCCGTGGGCGAGGGCATCGACGCCAGCCTGTACGATGCCGCGGGCGTCGAGCACGACCGTCGCGGTCGCCTTGCCGCCACTTCCACCGGTGTCGAGGGCGTCTGGGCTGCGGGCGACTGCCGTCGCGGTCCTGCCACCGTGGTTGAGGCTATTGCCGACGCCGCCGAGGTCGCCCGTGCCATCGCCGGCGTGGACTTTAACAAGTACGCCGATTGCAACGAGCAGGCTGGCCGCGAGGGCACCTGCTACGAGCGCAAGGGGTCGCTGTGCCGCGACAAGCGCAACTGCACCAAGACCCGCTGCCTGGGCTGCGGCTCGGTGTGCGAGGTCTGCTGCGACGTGTGCCCCAACCGCGCCAACGTGGCCGTTAAGGTGCCGGGCCTGGCCAAGCATCAGGTCGTCCATGTCGACGGTATGTGCAACGAGTGCGGCAACTGCGCCGTGTTCTGCCCCTACCAGGAGGGCCGTCCCTACAAGGACAAGCTCACGCTGTTCTGGAGCGATCAGGACATGGAGAACTCCGAGAACGAGGGCTTCCTGGCCGTGGACGAGGACCACTTTAAGGTCCGCGTCGCCGGCACGGTCCGCACCGTCTCGGTCGATGCCGTCAACACCGGTCTGCCCGAGGCCGTCCGCCTGACCATCAGGGCCGTGCGCGACAACTATTCGTACCTTCTTAAGAAATAGGCGAGTCTCTTATGGCCAAATCCATTCAACATAACGTGGCCTACGTTGCCTGCGGAAGCGGTTGCGCCTCCGCAGGCGGCGACGCCCGCTGCAGCGAAGGCTGCATTGGCTGTGGCGCCTGCGTCACGGCCTGCCCCCACGGCGCCATTGCGCTGGTCGATGGCATCGCCCGCGTGGATCGCTCCAAGTGCACGGGCTGTGGCCTGTGCGGCATGGCGTGCCCGCAGCGCGTGATCGCCTTCGTTCCCGGCTACCAGAACATCCTGGTGCGCTGCAACAACACCGATAAGGGCGCCATTGCCCGCAAGATCTGCGACACGAGCTGCATCGGTTGCGGCATGTGCGCCAAAAAGTGCCCTGCCGGCGCTATCCGCATCGAGGACAACTGCGCCCATATCGACGGCGCGGACTGCCTGTCGTGCGGCATGTGCGCCGTCGTCTGCCCGCATGGCGCCATTCACGACCGCACCGGCATCGCTGCCGGCGTGTAGAAGGGAATCACCATGGCACAGGAATTCACTTTTACCGTTAACGGTGTCGAGCACACGACGACCCAAAACAAGCCGCTGCTGCGCTACCTGCGCGACGACCTGCACATCCATTCCGCCAAGGACGGCTGCTCCGAGGGCGCCTGCGGTACCTGCACCATCCATGTGGACGGCGCGGCCGTCAAGGCCTGCGTACTGACCACCGCCCTTGCCGCCGGCCGCAACATCGTGACCGTCGAGGGCCTGCCCGAGGACGTGCGCGAGGCCTTTGTGTACGCCTTTGGCGCCGTGGGCGCCGTGCAGTGCGGTTTTTGCATCCCCGGCATGGTCATGGCGGG
>CABRZJ010000017.1:0-27902 GCA_902475425.1 uncultured Collinsella sp. | reverse complement strand
ACCGAATATCCGCTCTGGGTCTGGGCTGCATGAGGTTTCCCGGTGCGCCGGGACATCCCGATGCGAAGACGGCCGATGCCATCATTTCCCGTGCGGTGGAGCAAGGGATAACCTATCTGGACACGGCCTATCTCTACCCCGGTAACGAAGCTTGTGTGGGAGCTTCGCTTGAGCGCCTGGGTCTGCGCGACCAGATTTTGCTCGCGACCAAGTTGCCGCACGCTTCGTGCAAATGTGCGGAGGATTTCGACCGCTTTTTTGACGAGCAGCTGCGCCGTTTGCGGACTGACCATATCGACTACTACCTCATGCACAACATCACCTCGCCCGCGCAGTGGGGGCGCGTGGCAGCTTTGGGTATCGAGGACTGGATTGCGCACCAAAAGGCTGCGGGGCGTATTCGCCAGATAGGTTTTTCGTACCACGGCGGTGCGGCGGATTTCCTCATGATGCTTGACGCGTATGACTGGGATTTTTGCCAGATCCAGTACAACTATGCCGGAGAGCGCTACCAAGCGGGAACGGCGGGACTCATGGCAGCCGCCGAGCGCGGGCTCGCGGTGTTTGTGATGGAGCCGCTTTTGGGTGGACGCCTGGCGGGCAAGCTGCCTCCGCGGGCCCGCGCCGTGCTCGATGACGTACGCGATCCGTACCTGAAGACGCCGGCTGCTTGGGGCCTTTCGTGGGTGTGGAACCATCCTCAAGTCACGATGCTGCTTTCGGGCATGACCGATACCGCGCAGGTGGATGAGAACGCGGCGCTGGCTGATCGTGCACTGCCGGATTCGATGACGACAGAGCAGCTCGATACCATCGCACGCGTGCTGGGAGAGTTTGAGAAATCGAATCGCGTGCCCTGTACGGGGTGCGGCTACTGCATGCCGTGCCCCAAGGGTATCAATATTCCCGGCTGCTTTGGTGCCTACAACGCGAGCTAGGCGCATAGTTGGTTTACGGGGCTGTCTCAATACTTTACGGCGAGCGCGGTGCGGACGAACGAGCCCAAGCTGGTGAGCAACTGCGTCAAGTGCGGCAAATGCGCGCGTCACTGCCCGCAGCACATCGATATTCCCGAGCGTCTCGACGATGTGCGCCGACGTTTCCAGCCTGGCCCCGTAACGGCCGCACTTAAAGCCTTTTGCAAAACGCGCTCCTGATGCCCCTTTTATAACTTGCGGTGGAATAGTTCCTGTTTGCGGCAGAATAGGGGCAAAACAGGAACTATTCCACCGCAACTGAAGGGGGCTGTCGTGGGCCATCGGGATTCATGTGATGATTTGCGTGAGGTTCGTTGGGGCGTTTTGGGCGCTGGGCGCATTTCGCATCGATTCGCATCGTCGCTCAAGGAGGTGGACGGGGCACGGCTTGTGGCTGCCGCCGGTCGCACTCCTTCGCATGTTGAGGAGTTTTGCAGGGCGTTTTCGATTGATGCCGCGCACAGTTATGCCACGGCTGACGATAGCGGCGATGCGGCTTATGATGCGCTGATTGCCGACCCCGATGTCGACGCAATCTACTTGGCTCTTCCGCATGGCATGCATGCGCATTGGGTCTGTCGGGCACTGCGCGCGGGAAAGGCCGTACTGTGCGAAAAGCCGGCCGTTTTGAGTGAGGAAGAGGCTCTCTCGATTGCCTCCACCTCTCGCGAGCGCGGCGTGCTGTTTATGGAGGCGATGAAAAATCGGTTTTGCCCGATGCGCACTCGCGTGAAGGACTTGCTTGCGTCGGGCGAGCTCGGCCGTATCGTCTCGATTGAAAGCGTGCAAAAACTCGATTATGGTGAGCCCCCTTCGAGTTATCTGCTCGACCCGTTGCAGGGTGGCTGTCTATATGACATGGGCTGCTATGCGGTCGGGTGGTTTGAGGATCTACTTGCGGGTGCGTGCGATGTTTCGTCTCGTGAAGTTCGCTGGCGTGACGTATCGGGCGGCCGCGTGGATTGGGCCGACGAGATCCGTATGAGCGTCGGCGGCATACCCATTCATATGGTGTGCGACGGCAAAGCAGCATATGAAAGCCGCTTAACGATTGCCTGCGAGCGGGGCTCGTTGGAAATCGAGCGTCTCCATCGCCCCGAGCTCGCCCATGTGAAGTACTCCGACGGACGAATGCTCGAAATAAATGCCCCGTTTGAGGTCGATGATTTCTACGGCGAAATCCAGCATGCGACCCAGCTCATCCGGGCGGGGAAACTCGAGAGTCCCGTCATGCCCCTTGCCGCCACACAGCGCTGCGCGCGCATTATCGATGCAATCCGTCTGGCCCTCTAGGACTTGGCGCTGACGCGTAGGGGATCATGACGCCGGCGCCCGTGGTGCCTGGCGGCCCACATCTCTGATGCCCCTTTTGTAAGTTGCGGTGGAATAGTTCCTGTTTGCGGCAGAATAGGGGCCAAACAGGAACTATTTCACCGCAACTGATGAGGGGGAGCTGGAGATGCTGACGATTGGGTGCCATCTTTCGACGACGAAGGGCTATCGGGCGATGGGGGAGACGGCGCTATCCATTGGCGCCAATACCTTTGCATTCTTTACGCGCAACCCGCGCGGCGGCAAGGCGAAAGACCTTGACATGGATGATGTGGCGGCCCTGCGCGAGCTTATGGAACAAAACGATTTTGGCCCACTCGTGGCGCATGCCCCCTATACCTACAACCCCTGTTCTGCCAAAGAGCGGGCGCGCGAGTTTGCCCTGGAGGCAATGGCCGAGGACTTGCAGCGTCTGGAAGCACTGCCCGGCAACTATTACAACTTCCACCCCGGCGCGCATGTGGGGCAGGGGACTGATGCCGGCATTCAGATGATCGTCGATACCCTGTGCCGGGTGATGTTTGAGGGCCAGCAGACGACGGTGCTGCTCGAGACCATGGCAGGAAAGGGTACCGAGGTGGGCCGTAGCTTTGAAGAGCTGGCGCGCATTATCGGGGGTGTTGCTGCCAGACGTCCAGAGCTGTCGGCCAAGCTGGGCGTGTGTCTGGATACCTGCCATGTGAGTGATGCCGGCTACGACATCATCCATGATCTGGACGGCGTACTCGACGAGTTCGATCGCGTGGTGGGTATCGAGCGCCTGCGCGCCGTGCATATCAATGACTCCAAGAACCCCTGCGGTGCCCATAAGGATCGCCACGAGTGCATCGGCAAGGGCTACCTGGGTAGTGAAGAGTTTGGCGGCGGTATGCAAGTTATGCAGAATATTGTATCGAATGGCCGCTTGCGCGCATTGCCATTCATTTTGGAGACACCGAACGAACTTGCAGGTTATGCGGCTGAAATTAAACTGTTAAGGTCATTGCAGCAGTAATGACTGTCACAAAGTGGAGTGTTCCATTCACGTTATGGGTTTGTTTCAATCAGTTTTCTAATTGCAGTTTCGCATTTACGGGTGCATAATATCCAACAGTTTTTGCAGACCTCTGAATCAAACGGGGTCATTGGAAGGAGACTGATTATGAAGCTCAAGAAGCTTGGCGCATTTGCCGCCACGGGTGCTATGGCGCTCGCCCTCGCACTGACGGGCTGCGGCTCGTCTAACGCCACCTCCGGTTCTGATGCCGGTTCCAGCAGCTCTGACGACGCTAAGGTCGAGAAGGTCGACGGCTCCAAGGAGTACGCGCTCGTCAAGGACGGTACGCTGACCGTCGGCACCTCTGCCGAGTACGCTCCGTTTGAGTACAAGGATGACAACGGCGATTATCAGGGCTTTGACCTTGAGCTCATCAAGGCTATCGGCGACAAGCTGGGCCTGGATGTCGAGTACGTCAACAATGACTTCGACACACTCGTACCCGGTGTCGCTTCGGGCGCTAAGTACGACGTCTCCATCGCGGCTATCACCGACACGCCCGAGCGTGAGAAGGAAGTCACTTTCTCCGATTCCTACTACATGGACGATCAAGCTATCGTGACCAAGGTCGATAATACCGACATCACGGCCGATAACTACAGCGAGAAGCTCAACAATGCCGACGCTACCATCATCGTCCAGTCTGGCTCGACCGCCGAGGCCTTTGCCCAGGAGAACTTCCCCAAAGCCAAGATCGTCCCCTACAAGGATGCCACCGAGTGCTTCAGCGCCCTGCAGTCCGATAAGGGCGACGCCGTAGTCACCAACCGCTCCGTTGCCAGCCAGCTGACCGCCGAGCAGTTCAACACCTGCCAGAGCATTAAGCAGATCAGCACCGGCGAGGAGTACGCCATCGCCATCAACCAGGGCAACACCAAGCTCAAGGACGACATCAACCAGGCCATCAAGGACCTGACCGACGACGGTACCGTCGACGCCCTCATGGCTAAGTACAACATCAAGTAAAATAGCTACTTGATTGTGCGCAGGCCCTTTCCGTTTTGGCGGAGAGGGCCTTTGCGCTTCTCTTGACGGAGAGCATTTCCGTCTCGTTTTGCCGGCAACTTCTACGATAGGAGCCACCTTGTCTCGACTGAACAAAGGGGCCGCGGAGCAGCGTTTTCCACTGCCCTCGATGCTCCAAAAGCTGGCCTGTGCCCTGGCTGTGGCGCTCGCCCTGGTATGCGCGGGGGCCTGCGTGCCCACGACCGCCCAGGCGCTTGAGACCGCAAAGATCACCGCCCGACCCAATACCGGTTCGGGTAGCGATGTGGTCGGCGGCACCGAGACGCGCATCACTTGGGAAGTTCAGGCCGATGCCGACGAGGAGCTGAGCGGTCTTTCGCTGACGTTTGTCGACGGCACGACGTTTGGTACCGATGACACGCGATTGACGATGCTCTCGGGCGAGGACCTCATGGATCGTACGCCCATGAAGCCCACGTGCAAGGCTGACGGCCAGACGCTCAAGATTGACTTTGGCGAGACGGCGCCTGCCGGCGGCTATTTCCGCGTCGAGGTTTACGGTGTGACGTTTCCCGTCGAGGGCGGCGATGAGGCCTTTAGCGGCACCTATACGCTCGCCGACGGTTCGACCAAGAAGATCTCCAAGATTCCGTCGGTGGAGATCAAGGGCGTGACGGCCTTCGATAACTTCCTGGCCGACCTTAAGGAGCAGCCGTGGGTCGAGGCGTGGAACTCCAATATGTTCCTGCGCCTGTTCCTGAACCCGGTCATTTTGGTCCAGAGCCTGCCGATCGTCTTCAAGGGCTTCCTTATGTCGCTTTCGATCGTGCTCGTGGCGTTTCCGCTGGCAATTCCCTTTGGCTTTGCCCTGTCGCTTATGCGCATCTCCAAGTCGCGCATCCTGCGCTGCCTCGCCGGCATCTACGTGAATATCATTCGCGGTACGCCGGCGTTCCTGCAGATCTATATCGCGTTCTTCGGTCTGCCGTTGGCCGGCGTCAAGGTGGACGACTATGTTTTGGGCGTTATCGTCATGGCCATGAACTCGTCTGCGTACCTGTGCGAGATCTTCCGTGCCGGTATTCAATCGATCCCCAAGGGCCAAAACGAGGCTGCTCGCTCTCTGGGCATGAATGCCTTCCAGACGCTGCTCTACGTTATGATTCCGCAGACGTTCCGCAATGTTTTGCCTACGCTGACCAGCGAGTTTATCTTGCTTTACAAGGATACGTCGCTGCTTGCCGCCGTGGGTGTGGTCGAAATCGTCATGAACGCCCGTACCATCGTGGCCACGACGGGCTCCATTACACCGTACGTGGTTGCCGCCCTGTTCTATCTGGTCATCACCCTGCCGCTCGCTCGCTTGGTGAGCGGTCTTGAGGCGAGGCTTTTGGGTACGACCGAGACCAAGAAGAAGCGTCCCGCCAAGAGCGCCGGACAGGTTGTCGCGACGCCTGCCGATCACATCGCCGGTCTGTAAGGAGGTCCTATCATGAGCGAAACCAATAACTCGAACGAGGTCGTCGTCAGCATTAAGAACCTCCAGAAGGCCTTTGGCGATAACGTGGTCCTGCGCGATATCGATCTGGATGTGCATAAGGGCGAGGTCGTCGTAGTTCTGGGTCCTTCGGGCTCGGGCAAGTCGACGATGCTTCGCTGCATCAATCGTCTGGAGCATCCTACGAGTGGTTCGATTGTCGTCGAGGGCGTGGATGTGTGCGCCAAGGGCGTTGACCTCAATAAGGTGCGTACGCACTTGGGCATGGTGTTTCAGCAGTTCAACCTGTTCCCGCACCTGTCGGTCAAAAAGAACGTCATGCTTGCGCAGCAAAAGGTGCTCAAGCGCAGCAAGGAAGAGGCCGAGAAGATCGCCGTCGAGGAGCTGACCAAGGTCGGTCTTGCCGAGCGTATCGACTTTATGCCGAGCCAGCTCTCGGGCGGCCAGCAGCAGCGCGTTGCCATCGCCCGCGCCCTGTCGATGAACCCTCACGTTATGCTCTTTGACGAGGCCACGTCGGCGCTCGATCCCGAGCTGGTTCGCGACGTTCTGGGTGTCATGCGCGACCTGGCACGCGATGGCATGACCATGATCGTCGTGACGCACGAGATGGGCTTTGCCCGCGACGTCGCCGACCGCGTCGTCTTTATGGACGGCGGCGTCATTGTGGAAGAGGGTACGCCGAGCGAGGTCTTCGACCACCCCAAGAGCGAGCGCACCAAGGCGTTCTTGGGCAATATCTCGTAGCCGGTTGATGTAACTGCCGTTATAAAAGAGCGGGGGTTGGACTTGAATCCAGCCCCCGCTCTTTTGTAGGGATGAGGATGCGCTTTGATGCAGGCTCTTTTGGAGGCCCTGGGTTCGTTACGCGAGCTCGGCTCCGAGGGCCTTGCAAGCGGTCTCGCCCTCATCATCGGGCGCATCGTAGCAAATGACGGAATCGACGACGTTGACGCCTGCCTCGTCGGCATCGGCCTTCCAGTTGTCCATCCACTCGCCCTCGGCCCACGAATAAGAGCCAAAGAGGACGACCTTCTTGTCGCCGAGGGTCTCCTTGACCTCATCCCACATGGGCTGGAACTCATCATATTCAAGCTCCTCGGAACCCATGGCGGGGCAGCCGAAGGCGATAGCGTCATAGCCAGCGGCCTTGTCTGCGGAGAAGTCGGCGCAGGAGATGACCTCTGCCTCGGCGCCGGCATCGGTTGCACCTTCGGCAACGAGGTTTGCCATGGCCTCGGTGTTGCCCGTGCCGCTCCAGTAGACGACGGCGATCTTGCTCATGTTGAGTCCTTTCAGTTGTGCGGCAGGTTGCCACGGCTTCTATGTTCTATCGGGTTGCCTGGGCAAGTTGCGCCAAGCTGTAGCCCTGCTGATAGACAAAGGTGAAGTATTGGGTGCAGGCGCGGTAGGCATCAAACGTCGCAAGTGCCTGCTCGACATTTGCGTAGACCTTCCAGGCCCCAAAGACCTTATAGTTCTCGCCGCGCTGGACGATAAACTCGTGCACGTCGTCGTAGGGATATCCTAGGAAGTAGCCTATTTCGTGCGGAAACTCGCAGGTGCAGTCGTTGCTGCGGCTAGCTTGCTGGGGTAGTGCGCATCGAGTCTGGCTACAGGCGCATTCCGCGACGTTATTACTCGCGAGCGTGATGCGTGATGCCAAATGCACAAGGCATGTCGAAAGGTCTCTCGTGTCGTAGCCTTCCGAGGCGAGCGCCGTTTTGGCGCAAGGGTCCGCGAAATAGGTGGTGAGGCTTTTGGCTCGGTACACGTACACGAGCGCTCCGCAGGGCCGCCAGACCAAAACACTCAGGTGGATGCCAAGCGGGTCAAGCTCGCGGTTGCACTGGGCGATAACGTTGAGCAGGCGTGCTCGGCGTTCTGCGATGGTTTCTGTTGCGGTCGAGCCGTCCCCGTGGGCGTAGGTGCCTGGATAGGTAAAGAGCGATGCCGGCTTGATGCCCGCGAGCGTGGGGGAGCAGTTGCGCACGACTGCTGCCTGAAACGTTGGGATGTCTATGGTTCGAGTCACGTCGCTCCTTACGGATCTAAACTGTTAGCCTAGGAAAACTTATACACGAAAGTAAGCCATGGTCAACAAAAAAGTTTGAAGAGGAAAACTAATTGACCGAACGGACATGATTTTGGGTTAAGATGGGGACACCCCATGGGGGTATCTAGATAGTGCTACTGAAAGGGGAACGCATGAGTGACTTGCTCAACCCTGCGAATCTCATCGTGCTGACCGTCATTGCCGTCGGCATGTTTTTTGGACTGCGTCGCATTGCCGCTTCGACACACGGGAAGAGTTGCTGCAGCGATGGTGCGAGCGGCAAGAAGGCCAAAAAGGTTGTGGTGGCAGACACCGACGAGTCCCACTACCCCTATCGTGAGGAACTCCTTATCGGCGGCATGAGTTGCGACGGCTGCGCCCGGAATGTGACGAATGCCCTCAATGCGCTTGATGGCGTGTGGGCTACGGTAACGTACGCGGACCACACGGCACGCGTGCGCTCGAAGCGCCCGGTTGATCGCGACACACTCGAGACGGCAGTGAGGGGTGCGGGCTATTACGTTATGAAAATGTAGGCGTTGCCCTCTCCGGTGGGTACCAGCCTCCTGCCCATTGTGACTATCGGCATCCAAAAATTTGCGCAAAAATAACCTTTAGATGCGGCAAAAGTGGAGTTTGGTGACGGTTTGCGCGGAATTCGCTACCAATCGAGCATCTATGAACCCGTCCAAAAAATTACAGGTGTATATTTATACACTGATTATTGCTGTGCTCAGATTGCAATTAACCGTGGACAGAAATGAAGAATGCTAAAACTGGGCTTTAGGACAGGGGAGGCTATAACCTTATGAGACGAGTGGGAACACTTGGCTTGGTGGCAGCGCTTGCCGCTATCTTGGTATCGCCGCTGCCGGCGCACGCCGAAGACGCATCGGGTGCCGTTACCTACAATGCGGGAAATGGGTATTCCTTTGAGAAGCTCTCGCATCCTACGGTAGGAACGTCGCAGCCGGATGGCATCGTCGACTACCAGGGTAACGGTGCCGTTGCCGTTCCGGGCGCCGATGGTAATACGGCCAACAACGAAGGCGATCGCGGCCAGAGCTACACTTGGGCGGCTGCGAGCTATGGTGACTGGCTTTATGTGGGCACCTGCTATGCGGCGATGGGCAACACGCTGACGCTCATGAACAGCACGCTGGGCGATTCCTTTGATGTCGAAACCATGCGCCTGACGCTGGAGGCCATGTTTAACGGTACCTTCTTCTATGGACAGCAGAAGGAGGACGGCACGGCCGACAAGGACAGCGGCGGCATCTTGGTCAAGATCAATACCAAGACCGGTGAGACCAAGCTGCTACTCTCTGAATCGCTCAACGGCGTCGCTCCTTTGTTCCGCAATGCCGTGAGCTATAAGGGTAAGCTCTATTTCTGCGGCAGCGTCAGGACCAATGACGGCAAAGGCGGCCTGCCTGCTGTATACGAGATCGATCCTAAGACGGATGAGTACAAAGTTGTCTATCAGGGCCTTTCGAGCATGCAGGATTACGGTGCTGCCTACAAGCAGGGCATTTCTACCGGTATCCGCGGCATGTGCGTCCATGATGGCCAGCTCGTCATCAGTAATGTGGGTAAAGACGCGAACGGTAATTTTGTGTCGACAATCCTGACGTCGTCTGACCCCTCGAAGGGCCAGGACAGCTTCACCGAGATTGCCAACTCGGAGACGCTGTTTGGCTATCCGGCGATTCGCTATCAGGACAGCATCTACGGCGGCGCCATTTGGGATATGGTCTCGTACAATGGCCATCTCTATGCGACCATCTGCACCGGTACGCCCGAGAACGCTCCCGATGATAATTCCATGCAGTCGTTTGCCATGGTCCGTGGCGACAAGAATGCCGACGGCAGCTATTCGTGGACTCCCATTGTCGGCGATCAGAAGACGGACGGTGCAAAGTACTGCTTTGGCATCGATCCTGCCCGTACCCGTTCTGGCGCTGCCAACCTCATCGTCTACAACGACTACCTCTATATCGGTGAATACAACGACGAGGAGATTGCCCTCGAGCGCATCCTGTTCAACAAATCCAACACCGAAGAGGGCGGCAAGGGCAGCATGGGTGGCGTTGACTGCTTGTTTGTGAATGCCAATCTTGAGCAGTCGGTTAACATCTATCGCATGGACAAGGACGAGAACATGGAGCTCGTCGTTGGCGATCGCACCGACATGTTCCCCGAGGGCGGTATTTCCGGCCTGACTTCGGGCTTTGGCCGAAACGAGAACCAGTACATTTGGCGCATGCAGAAGTTCGACGGCAAGCTGTATATCGGTACCTTTGATACCGCGAGCCTGCTTGAGCCGATCGGCCAGTTCTCCAATGGCGACATTATCGATATGACGCCCGAGGAGTGGGACTCTCAGGTTCAGCGCCTTAGGGACCTGCTCGATCACCTGCTCGACAAGAAATCGCCTGACGACCCCATCGTTCCCGTGAACACGCTTGCGGACGATGATTCAAACGAGACCGTCGAGGTCGATGATTCGAACGAAGCTGCTGAGGTTGATGATTCAAACAAGGCCGTCGATGTCGATGACGAGAAGACCGAGGTTGCTAAGGGCTTTGGCGATCTGAGCGATGCGCTGGAGGATGCCGCGGGCGGTCTTTGCGATCAGGCCGCGACGATGTCCCAGGACTTTGAGGACGACGCCGCTTATGTCCAGAAGATCGATGGCGAGATCGCGTACTTCAAGTCCTTTGCCGACCAGTATCAGGACATGCTCGATAGCTATGAGAGCCTTAAGCAGCAGTACGAGGATGCCTATGGCACCGAGCTGCCGAGCGATATTCAGGATGCGCTCGATAAGCTGCTGAGCGAGGAGAACCTCAAGAAGTTGCAGAGTGTCCTTACGTGCATGTGTTACCTGCGCGATGCCGAGCGCGGCTTTGATATGTATGTGACCGAGGACGGCGTGAACTTTACGACGCTGACGACCAATGGCTTTAACGATCCGTATAACCATGGTCTGCGCACCTTTGCGGTGACCAACCAGGGTCTGTGCCTTGGTACCGCCAACCCGTTCTATGGTTGCCAGGTCTGGATCCAGCGCAAGGAGAATTCGGAGAATCCGGTTGATCCCGGTACTCCGGATCCGACGGAACCCACCGATCCTTCGCAGCCGGGTGGCGGCGATCAGCCTGGCGGCAGCCAGACGGGTGGCAACGACCAGTCGAGCAGCACCACGACCACCGTCACGACGACCGCTAAGAAGACTCCGAAGGACGGCTTGCTGCCTCGCGCTGGCGACTCGACCCTCACGCTGGTCTTGGGATTGCTGGTTGCAGCTGCCGCAGTGCTTGGCATTGCTCTCGTCTTGCGCAAGCGTTCTCGTCGCTAGGCTCGTCCGCGTAGCTCAATGTCCTGGATATCGTCGAAGTTGATGGCGATATCCCTGAGTTTGAGCAGCTTGAATGCGGGTAACGCTTCGTCGAGAATGCCCGTGCGGCTACGATAGCCGTACGTATCGTAATAGGTGACGCGCACCAAGTCGCCGCGTTTGAGGCCCTCGAGCTTTTGCGAAAGCTCGAGGGCTTTTTCTTCCGTGAGCTCACGTTTTTGCTCGACGGTGATTTCCTGCTTGCGCACGAGTTCGTAGTATCCCGTGAGGGCGGCAAAGGGCATAAACTGTGCGGCGCGGTTGGCGCGCACGGCACCGTTGGCAGTGAGGTTGGGGTCGGCTGCGCGGCGTCTGCCCTCGGGGTCCGCCAGGCGCTCGAAGGCGGTCGGCGGGCGCATGGGCTGTTGTTTGGGTTTAGGCACGGTGTCCTCCAACTTGATCGTTGCGCTCGCGCGCGGTGGCGCCGGCGGTAAAGCTTAATCCCTTGACGAGCGCGTTCTTGCCGTACTTGCCTTTCACGGCCAGGACGGCGCGCGCCAGGTCGCGCTCGCGCTCATCGGCCTCGATATCGCTGAACAGATCGATGGTGGCAAATTCCTCGGGCACAAGATTGCTAAAGCCCAGGTTGATGCGCTTGACCGGTCGTTTGGGATCGACAGTCTGCGCCCAGAGCTCATCGAAATAGCCCATGATCTTCTTAAACGAATTGGTACGCTCGGGCAGCTTGCGCGAGGCGTTGGAGTGCGCAAAGAGCGCGGCATAGCCACCACGCGGTTTGCCACCATGCTCTCCCACAAAGATGCCATCGATTGCCTGCGCTTCGCGCACCAGGCGGCGCCGTTCGTCATCGCGCTGGACGGGCTTGGGAGCACGGGGCGCGAGCTCGGGGCCGGCGGTTGCGGTGGGTTCGATGCTCGACGTACTCGAGCGCAGGTGTCCGCATCCGTCCACATATTGTGCAGTACCGCTGGCATCAAGCCTGCGTATGTCGGCGCGCTCGCTCGCGTAGCCCACAAAGAGCGAGATGCTGTCGCAGACCACGTGCTTATCGATCAAGTCCAACACGGCGTTGTCGACCATCTCGCGCAAGACGGTGTAGGCCTGCTCGTAGGCATAGCCCTTCGAGAGCACCTGTCCTGTGGTGGTCGAAGTTGCTTGCGGGCGATAGGCTTGGATATCGGCGATGGTTGTCGGCTCGCGTCCGAAGGCGTGGTCGATGAGATACTCGGCATTGACGCCGAGCTCGTCGTAAAGCAGGTTTTCGTCGAGCGCCGCGACGCCCATCAGATCGTAGACGCCGTATTTTTCGAGTCGTGCTGCCACGCCGGGGCCGATGCCCCAGATATCGGTGATGGGACGATGGGGCCAGATTTCCTTGCGAAAGGTCTCATCGTCGAGTATGCCGATGCGGCTGGGTACGTGCTTGGCGGTGATATCGAGTGCAACCTTGGCCTGGAATAGGTTGGGGCCGATGCCGACCGTCGCCGTGATGCCGGTGCGCGCCAGGACCTCGTCGCGCAGCGTGCAGGCGAACCCTTCCGCATCGGTGTGATAGAGGTCCAGATAGGGCGTCACGTCGATAAAGCACTCATCGATGGAGTAGACGTGCACGTCCTGGGGGCTGACGTATTCCAGATAGATGCCGTAGATTTGCGCCGACACCTCCATGTAGTGCTGCATGCGCGGCACTGCTTTGATGCAGTCGATGCCGTCGGGAATCTCGAACAGACGGCAGCGGTTGTGAATACCTAAGTCCTTCATGGCCTGCGTGATAGCGAGGCAGATGGTCGTGCGTCCGCGCGATTCGTCGGCAACGACCAGGTTGGTGGTGAGCGGATCGAGCCCACGGTCGACGCACTCGACGCTGGCATAAAACGTCTTGAGGTCGATGCAGATATAGGTGTGCTGCTCGTGCGCCATCCGTGCCCTTCCATCAAACACATGTTCTTATCGAATACCTGTTCGATAATACCCGCTTGCACGGACACCGTCAAAATCTGTCCCTTTTTGGCAAGTATGGTCGTGCGGCTTCATCGGGGTTTTAACGCAGCCCTAAAGAGCGCGAAACAGCTCGGAAAAGCTCGCTTCGTAGCATGAGCCTAACGATCGATACCACCATAAAGCACGGAAGGGTTGTGGGGATAATGGTCAACTATGGGTTTGGTATGCCGACGCGCTTGGTTGCGGATGGGGATGTGGCTCGCTGGTGCGGGCGATTGGTTGCCCACTATGGCGGCACCAAGGCACTGGTCGTGCTGGGAGGCGACAAGCACACGCGCGATGAGCTCGTTTCGGCGGCGCTGGGCTCGCTCGATCGTGCCCTGCTCGAACGCGTACTCTTTCGTTGCGGTTCGGCCGGGGGCGACGGGGGAGACGATTTGGTCGATGAGGCCGTAGCCCTGGCAACCGATGAGGGCGTGGACTTTGTCCTGGCGATTGGCGATGCCGATACTGCTGGCTTTGCGCGCGAGCTCGCGCGTCGCATGGCGGCGCTCGATGCCGGCGAAGACGGTTTTGTCCCTTATGGATGCATTCTCTCGGAGGGCAAGGCGCCTGCTGTCGTGGGCACCGGTGAGGTTCCCGTTTTTGCCATTATCGCGCCCGAACTGCTGGAGGGCATCGGGTCTCCTCTGCGTGAGTTGCTCGGTAGCATCTGCGCCGCGGCCTAATATTTGCCATAAAAGGACGGGTTATTTTTGGTTGGTAAAGCGTTTGACCTGCCAAAATAAGCCTGTCCCTTTTTAATCGGTTGCCGTTTGGGGGCCGATTGGCAACGCTCGCTGATTGTAGTCTTGACCTGAGCTAGAATAGTGGCATCTGAATGTCCGGGCGCATGGGGACACGCGCCCGTATGCTGAGGAGGACTTTATGGCAACTGTTGCCGCACCTATCGACGCCACGTCGACCGCCGCTTGGAAGGCGCTCGAGGCTCATCAGGAGAAGCTCGAGGCCGAGGGCATCGACCTCAAGGCCTGGTTCGCCGCCGATTCCGAGCGCGTGAACAAGCTGAGCTTTGACGCCGGTGACCTGCATTTCGATCTATCCAAGAACCTGGTGACCGACGAGACCGTCAAGCTGCTGTGCGATTTGGCCCGCGAGGTTAAGCTCGAGGAGCGCCGCGAAGCCATGTTCTCCGGCGAGCACATCAACACCACCGAGGACCGCGCCGTGCTGCATACCGCGCTGCGCCGCCCGGCGAGCGAGAAGGGCCAGCTCATCGTTGACGGCCAGGATGTTGTCGCCGACGTGCACGAGGTCCTCGACCGCATGTATGCCTTTGCCGAGCGCGTGCGCTCCGGTGAGTGGAAGGGCGTTACCGGCAAGAAGATCGAGCACCTGGTGTCCATCGGCATCGGCGGCTCCGATCTGGGCCCGGTCATGGCCTACGAGGCCCTGCGTCCCTACGCCGACGCCGGCATCGACTGCCGCTACATTTCCAACATCGATCCCAACGACCAGGCCGAGAAGCTCAAGGGCCTGGATCCCGAGACCACGCTCGTGATCATCGTCTCCAAGACCTTTACCACGCTCGAGACGCTTACCAACGCTCGCGAGGTCAAGACTTGGATGCTCGAGCAGCTCAAGGCCCAGGGCGCCATCGACGGCTCCGAGGAGCAGAACGCCGAGGCCGTGGCAAAGCACTTCGTCGCCGTTTCCACCGCACTCGAGAAGGTCGAGGCCTTCGGTATCGACCCCGCCAACGCCTTCGGCTTCTGGAACTGGGTCGGCGGCCGCTACTCCGTCGACTCCGCCGTGGGCCTGTCGCTGATCGTCGTGCTCGGCCCCGAGCGCTTCCAGCAGTTCCTCGAGGGCTTCCACGCCATCGACGAGTACTTCTGCAACACGCCGCTCGAGAGCAACGCCGTCGCACTGATGGGCCTGCTCAACGTCTGGTACGTCAACTTCTTCGGCTCCAAGAGCCACGCCGTGCTTCCGTACTGCCAGTATCTGCACCGCTTCCCGGCCTACCTGCAGCAGCTCACCATGGAGTCCAACGGCAAGCACGTCCGCTGGGACGGCAGCGCTGTGACCTCCGATACCGGTGAGATCTTCTGGGGCGAGCCCGGCACCAACGGTCAGCACGCCTTCTACCAGCTGCTGCACCAGGGCACCGTGGTGGTCCCGGCCGACTTTATCGCTTTCGCCAACACTGCCAACCCCGCAACCGACAGCGGCCAGGATGTCCACGAGCTGTTCCTGGGCAACTTCCTGGCCCAGACCAAGGCGCTCGCCTTTGGTAAGACGGCCGACGAGGTCCGCGCCGAGGGCACGCCCGAGCAGATTGTCCCGGCCCGCTGCTTTGAGGGCAACCGTCCGACGACCTCGATCTTCGGCGACACGCTGACCCCGTTCGCGCTCGGCGAGCTCATCGCCCTGTACGAGCACATCACGTTTGTCGAGGGTACGATCTGGGGCATCGATTCCTACGACCAGTGGGGCGTCGAGTTGGGCAAGCAGCTTGCCAAGCAGATCACCCCTGCCTTCCACGACGATGCCGCCAAGGCCGAGCAGGACGCTTCGACCCAGGCGCTCATCGAGTTCTACCGCGCTCACCGCAAGTAGTCGCTGCTGTTAACGCATCGCGCCTTATAGTCAGGGGCCCGTATCCTATCGGATGCGGGCCCCTTTGCTTTGCCGTGGTCCCGGGGCGCACGGGCTTTGTGGAACATCGCTGGGGCGCCGCGCGCCGCGAGAACCCTGCGCCTGGATCTCGGCCTCCGCATGGTCTCGCTGCGCCTCGGGCAGCTCCCCGTAGAGCGGATGGTCTTCGAGCCTAAAGCGCTCGACCTGTTCGGGAGTGCGACCGCGCACAAAGAGCCACGAGCGATCGATCGGCGTCGCCATGAGCGTGCTGGGCAGCGCGTCGGCGCGGTCGGAAAACACCCGGGCACTCTCGGGATCCTGGAACGCCAGCACCAGATGCGTGTCGCAGTTGCCCATGATGGAGCGTGCGCGTGCCTCGCCATAGAGCGCATCGAGCTGGTTGGTCGACTGCAGCAGCAGCGTTGCCCAGATGTTGCGGCTTCGGATAATCGAGAGCACGTTGTCGATCTGGGGGATCTGCAGATTTGCGAAGTCATCGAGCATAAAGCGCACGGGCACGGGCAGGCTGCCGTCGGGCTGCCTATCGGCCTCACGAATGAGGCCCATAAACGCCTGCGAAATAAAGAGGCCGGTCAGCGGATCGAGATTGCGGTCAATATCGCTCACGGTTACAAACAGGACGCAGGGGGTGTGTCCCATGGAAGCGAAGTTCACCTGATGGCACTCACGATAGAGCTGTGCCGCACCGTCGAATCCCAGACACATGACCTTTTCGGCAAGGATGCCGACGATGCTCGCGTGCATGCGCTCGGCATTTTGCGTAATGGCGTAGCGCCGCCATAGCGAGAGGGCATAGCTTTGGGGGTCGGTCGTGATCAGGTCGTCAAACAATCGACCCGTGGCACCGTCCTGCAGGTGCTCGATCAGCTTGATGACCGAGCTGATCGTCTGCTCGTCGGCGGGTAGCTGTTCGGTGACGTAGGCGATAAGACACGACAGCAGGTTTGCCGCCGCATGATCCCAAAAAGGCTGGTTGTTGTCCTCGATGGGGCAGATGGCCTTTGCCACCGAGAGGATGTCCTGCTGGTTGGGCCTGCCGTCCGCCTTGCGGCGAATGTGCCTCAGGGGGCTGTAGCCGCAGCGCTCGATGCCGGGCGCAAGGGCCGGGACGGTGTTGAGGTCGGCGAAGTTGAGGCATTGCACGCGGTAACCGTGGGCTGCCAGCACGGGTCCCACTTCGCGACAGAGCGTGCCTTTGGTGTCGAGCACGATGTAGCTTGCGTTCATTTGCAGCAGGTTGGGCTTGAGGACGTTTCGGGTCTTGCCGGCTCCCGAGGGGCCGATCACAAGTGCGTTGTTGTTGAGTCCCGTTTGGCGGGTGTCGCAGGAGAGCGTTCGATCCTTGGCGAGGATGGTGGACGATGCGGACTCAGATGCGGCGAGGCGGCTGGCGAGGTTAGACATGGGCGACCTCCTTGGTGGTCGAGAGAATTTCGTGGGCAAAGCCGAGCTCGACGGCGCGCTCGGCCGAAAGGTAGGTGTCTTTTGCAGTGAGGGACTGGATGCGCTTGGGCGTGAGGCCGCTGCGGTCCGAGAGGATTTGCGTGAGGGTCTTGCGGGTCTGCATGAGACGCCGGCTGGTTTCCTGCAGCGCAAGTGCCGAGCCGCCTGCCCCCTGGGGGATCAGTGGGTCGTGAATCATGAGCTCTGCATGGGGCGCCATACGGCGATCGTCGCCGCCCATAAAGATCACGGCGCCCATGGACGCGGCGAATTCCAGGCAGACGGTGCGGATGGGGCACGATGCGAGGCGCATGGCGTCATAGATCGCAAGACCCGATCGCACGCTTCCGCCGGCGCTGGCGACAAATATGGTGATGGGGCGGCTGGGGTCGGTGGCATCGAGCAGGCGGATCTGCTGGCATAGGTCGTGGGCCATCGGGGTTTCGATGTTTCCCATGACGGAGAGCTCGCGACGGGCGAGCATCTCATCGTAAATGCTGGTGAGCGTGATACCTCGGGCGGATTCACGCATGGTGAGGGGCTGATGATGGGGGAATGATTGGTGTCCATGAGGACTCCTTTCTGTTGGTGGTGTTGTGGAATAGAGTCGCTGCCCGCGGAGGGGCTGGCGGGCTACAGGGTTCGTCCGAGCCTGAGATCGAGCTCGGTTGTGGGGCAGGCTGCCTGTCCGTGCGGCTCGCAAGCGCCAAGGGCTCCAAAGCGATGGAGCGTTGCGACGGGCGTGGTGTAGGCGAGCCGCAGCTGATGCTCGATAGGGGCACATCCGTCATTTTTGTAATGAGCCGCGTAGTACTGCGCGATGCTGGCGTTCATCTCGCTGCCATTGCGATGGCGCTCAAACTGGCGTCTGCAGGTCTCGATGATCTTTGCTACCGACTTGGGTGCCGTCGCGGGAACAAGGGCGAGATAGCCCTCAAATAGCTCGTTGATGTTCAGGAGGCACAGCAGGTCGATCAGCGTCCTTATGGCTGTTCCCTCGGCAGAAAAGTGCGCGGTCATGCGGTTATATCGGTTGCGGTCGACGATGGCCGCATGGGGTCTTGGAGCTTTCTGCCCCGTGGTCCCGGGCTTTTGCCGCGCCTGTGTATTGAGCTCGACGTTGCAGCGCTTGAGGCCGTCCAACGGAAGGAACAGTGCGGTGCGCAGGGTGTTCCGCTTGCTTTCGAGTTCATGACGCTCGTCGGGTTCCCATTCGAGCTTGAGTTTCGTGTCGAGCGCCGTAAGCATATGGGCTAGGCAGCCTACGGTAAGAACGTACGAATCGTTGTCGCGTTTTGGGGCATAGGGGTCTGTCAGCTTGCGAATGTCGGGGTCGCCCATGATCTTTGTGCAGCGCTTCAGCAGTTGAGGGTGGTCGGCCAAGATCGTCGCGAGCGGTAGCGACGCGTAGTTCTTGATGGTCGCGGCGACAAAGGCGGCGTCATATTCGTTTGCATATGCTCGCTCAATGCGGGCATCCAGAATGCTTTTCTTATCGCCGTCTTCAGCGTGGTGGTTTGTCATAGCTTCTCCAATCGGTTGATGTTCGTGCTGTTTGTTGATGTGTTGGTTGTCGTGAGTGATGTGCTTGCCGTGGGTGATGTGCTGACGTTGGGGTGCTATGCGGTTTTCAATGAGCCCGTGAGGCAGTTGCTGCAGGGGCGGGATGGAACGGCCCATGCAAGGCGGAAGGCATCGTGCTCAAAATCGAGACAGCAATGCCCTGGGTGCCTCACATGTGGCAGTTACCTCATTAAGTTGTCATTGCGTTTGGGGTTGTACTTTGCCGATCTTCCTTCTCTTACACGCTAAAACTCAAACTTCATATGCTCGATCTACTTAAAACCGCAACGGCGGTCTTTTATCAACTTATATGTCGGAACGCGTCTTTGCAAGTACTTTTTTGCCTTTGTTTCAAATGGGGTGGTTTTGCAACCGTCACGCGCCACGCTATGCGAACGTGCCCCGGCTCGGATAAGATGGTGCGATCGAGTTCTACCGCGCTCACCGCAAGTGGTCTTTGCTGCTGAGATAGGTCATGGCCGAAAGGGGCCCGTATCCGTTGGGATACGGGCCCCTTTTCTGTTGTCGGCCAGATACGATGGGTCGCGTGACGTCGTCAGAGGTCGAATTCGACCGCTAACGACGTTGTGCAGCTCATCATTTCTGGTCGCAAACAGTAAAGGGGCATGAGGGTGTATTGAGGAGGGGGGGATGTCTTGCTGTCGGCATCCGCGTGCGGTGCCATTCGCTGTCTGTAAATATACGTTTAAAGCTAATTTCATACCACTTGTCGGAATGCGGACGCTGTCCTTGCATGCCGGGCGTACACTGAACGTGGTTTTTCGCGTGAAACCACGAATCGGTTGTCAGTCCTGAACAAGGAGGCCCAGCATGACGCTTGCCAAACCCATCAACAAATACATCGACTATATCGATGCCCCCGAGGACACGTTTGAGCAATATGTCGAGAAGGCGTTAAAGTACAACTTTCGCTGCGTATTTGCGAACCTGCAGGAGTACGAGACGGGCCGCGCCATGCTCGAGGACTCTGACATCATCCTTGCCGGCGCTATCGACTTTCCCCAGGGCACTATGGCGCTCGAGGAGAAGCTTGCGAGGTTTGAGGAATACGCTGCGTGTGGCTTTACCGAGATTGACTACGTTTTGAATCAGAGGTCGATCGAGAACCGCGATTTTGATGCCATCGAGCGCGAGATGACTACCATTGCTGATTTTTGTCGCGCGCATGGCATCACTGACAAGGTAATCGTCGAGATGTGCAAGCTGGACGGCGACGACGCCGCCAAGCGCCGTGTATGCGAGATCGCGCTGGAGGCCAAGCCGGGATTCCTTAAGACATCGACCGGCAGAAGCTTTGGCGGTGCTAAGCTCGAGGACGTGCGGCTGATGCACGAGGTGCTCGGCGATGCCGTGGCAATCAAGGCGGCGGGCGGTATCCATAATTACGAAGAGGCCTGCGCATTCATCGAGGCCGGCGCCAGCGCGTTAGGTGCATCGGCGGGCATCGCGATCGTCGAGGGCGCACCGACGGATGAGCGTCGCTAGCAGACGTATTTGACCTGAGCGATAAAGCTTCACGACCACACGCTGTTCATGTTCGAGACAATATGACTTTTTGCCCGTTGTAAACGGAGTCGCGATGGGTGTTCTGTATGATGGCTCAGACAAGGTTGTTCAATGACAGGGAGGCATATATGGCAATCAAAGCCATCGCGATGGATATCGACGGTACGCTCACCAACGATCAGAAGGTGATCAGCCCGCGTACGCGCGAAAAGCTGCTCGCGGCGCAGGAGTCGGGCATTAAGCTCATCTTGGCTTCGGGTCGTCCCGCATGGGGGCTACATGCTCTGGCACAGGAGCTCGACCTCCAAAACCATGACGGTCTGCTAGTCGCTTTCAATGGCGCGCATGTTGTCGACGCTCAGACCGATGAGGTCCTTTTTGACCAGGCCATGCCAGCTGACGAACTGCACCGTCTGATTGATCACCTGCAAAACTATGATGTGATCCCCATGATCTCGCTCGGGCGCGACCTGCATGTAGAGGACTCGTATCGCTGCATGATTACACTGCCGGACGGCTCGCAGAAGAATATCGTCAAATACGAGCGCGATGCCTGCGACCTTAAGATCCGCGAGGTCGAGAGCTTGCATGAGGTCGTGGACACTTATCCCGTAGACAAGCTGCTGACGGCAGGCGATCCGGCCTACCTGCAGGCGCATTACGAGGAGATGTATGCGCCCTTTACCCAGACGCTTTCGGGCATGTTTACGGCCGACTGGTACTTTGAGTACACGGCGCCTGGTATCGACAAGGCCCGCGCGCTCGAGGGTGCCCTGCCCAAGCTCGGCATCGATGCCAGCGAGGTCGTCTCGTTTGGCGACGGCCAGAACGACAAGTCCATGATTGAGTGGGCCGGCACCGGTGTTGCCATGGGCAACGCCGTCGATGAGGTCAAGGCTGTAGCCCAGATGGTGACCGCCAATAATAACGAAGACGGCATTGCGGTGGCGCTGGATAAGCTGCTGGGTTAGAATCGCCGATAGTGCATGGCTCGGGCGTCCGCTTGCGGGCGCCCTTTTGTTAGGGAGGGTGCCGTGTCCGCATTTCCGTTCGACGCCGTTATCTTTGACATGGACGGCGTGATTGTCGATACCGAGTATTACTACCTGGGCGAGACTGCCGCGTTTGCCAAGGAGCTTGGGCTTAACCTGACTCAAGAGGAGTTGAATGGGCAGGTCGGTACTTCGCACCAGTTCTTCCTGCATATGCTGGTCGATTGGTTTGAGCGCGCCGGTAAGGGGCATTTCACTGGCGAGGAAGCGTTGGCCCGTTGGAACGAGTGGGCGCATAAGCGTCCGCGCGACTATCAGGCTTTGATTAACCCAGGCGCCGTGGATACGATTCGAGAGCTGCCGCGCCGTGGCGTTCGCGTGGCGCTTGCCAGCTCGTCTCCCATGGATAGCATCGAGGAAGTGCTCAACGCATGCGGGCTGTCGGATGCCTTTGAGTATGTGGTGAGCGGCGAGCAGTTTAAGGAGAGCAAGCCCGAGCCCGACATCTACCTGCATGCGCTGGACCTGCTGGGGCTGCCCGCGAATCGCTGCTGCTGCGTCGAGGATTCGGTGCCTGGCATCACTGCCGGCAAGCGAGCCGGCCTGACAGTCATTGCCAAGCGCGAGGAGCGCTTTGGCTTTAGCCAGGATGCCGCGGACAAGATTATCGACCAGCTGCCGGAGCTGCTGGAACTCGCGTAGATTCTGGGCGGTACTGCTGTCACAACAGTGGTTCCGTTGGCATAAGAGAGAGGGGCGGCGTCATGGCATTTAACGTGAGCGCACTGGGGTTTGGCGACAACGTCGTCGACTGCTACGAGCATATCCACACAATGTATCCGGGTGGCAATGCGGTGAACTTTGCCGTGTATGCCAAGAAGTGCGGCGCCGCGCGCTCCGCGTATATGGGCATCTTTGGTAATGACGCTGCTGCTGAGCATGTGATTGCGAGTCTTGAGGATGAGGACGTTGAGCTTGCCAAGTGCAAGCAGCTCATCGGCGAGAACGGTGCGGCACGCGTGACCGTCGTTAACGGCGACCGTGTTTTCCTTGGCTCCAATGAGGGCGGCATCCGTGGTGATGCGCGCTATGTGCTCGATCGCTTTGACCTTGCGTACGTGAAGCAGTTCGACGTAGTCCACTCGGGCAACTATTGCTTTACCGAGCGTGAACTTCCCAAGTTGAAGGCCGCGGGCATCACGGTTTCGTTTGACTTCTCGGACGATTCGACCGACGAGTACTACGAGCAGATTGCTCCCTACGTTGACTTCGCGTTCTTTAGCGCGGCAGACGCCGCGAGTGAGGATGAGATTCGCGAGCGTCTGGCATGGGTGAGGAGCCTAGGTCCGCGTTTCGTATCGGCAACGGCTGGCGCTGAGGGCTGCATTGCCTATGATGGCGATCGTTATTACCGCCAACTGGCTAAGCCGGTAACGGATATGAAGGACACCATGGGTGCGGGCGACTCATTCCTGGCTTCGTTCCTGATGTGTTATCTCGATTCCGTCAAGCGTGGCGAGGATGGTGCCGAGGCCATCGAGCGTGCACTCGACTTTGCGGCGGGGTTTGCTTCGACCGTATGCGGCATGGAAGGCTCCTGGGGCCATGGAGTGCCGATTTCCGAATAGGTGAGCAGTCCCGGGGAGTCGAATTGTCGCCCCCCGGGACTCCATGGACAAAAAATGCTAAATATGAGTACTGTCACTAATTTAGTAACAGCGTAATTAAGCTATTGAGGGCCTAGTTGGGTGTCTGCGAGTGATTAAAACCTGCTAAAAATGACTTTAACCACCTTAAAGTGCCTTGATAATGGATAGCTGTACATTATCAAGGCACTATTTTGCCGTAAAATAATGTGACTGGATTTGCAACAGTACTCATATTTGGCATTTTTTGCCCACCGGGGCTAGCGAAGGTCAAAAACAGAGTGCGCATTTGCTAAAACTGCCGACTCGATGCACTCTGCGTCGCGGTTTTTGAGTGAGGCGATGCGTTCTGAGGTCCATGTGAGCGATCTGATGAGCGACTGTGCGCTTGTTTCTGTGTTTGGCTCGGCTGGCGCATCGGTCTCGAGCAGTAAACGATCGAGTGGGATCTGTCGGGCGTATTCGCGACCGCGCTTGGTGGCGAGCATCCGCTCGTTCACGGAAAAATAACAGCCCGCATTACGCGCGCGGACGAGTTCGTCCGAAGTACCGCTAAACCAGTGGAAGATGATAGCGGGGGAGTCGGGGTTTGGGATGAGTAGTCCATGCGATTCGAGGACGTCCAGTACGGCTCCTGCTGAACGAACGGCGTGAATTGATATCACTCGCCCGGTAAGAGGATGCTGCACGAGTGTATCGCAGAGCCAGTCAAATGCCTGTATTTGTAGCGGCTCACTTAAGGCAAAACGAGCGGAAAAGTCAAGTCCGACTTCGCCGATGTAGCGCTCTTGGGCAGCAAACTCGCAAAGCAGGTTGACTTCGGCGGGACCGCAGCGGCCGTCGGCGAGCCACCAGGGGTGAAGCCCAACGCCGGCGATGATGCTTGGTTGGCGACGGGCGCGCTCGTTTGCGGCCGAAAAGTCGCGTGGGTCGACCCCGCAGTCAAAGAGCCCCAGACCCGACGCCGCCGACTCACTGGCTGCAGCATCGGGGCCGAGCATCAAATCAAGATGACAATGCGTGTCAAAGAATTGCGGTTCCATCGCAGGACATTCTGCTAGTCCAGGCGTTGGCCGTCGGCGCGTACGCGCTCGGTGCCGCGCCCGCTGATCTGGCGGATAACCTCGCCGGCAATCATCTGACCCATGATGGGCGGCATAAAGCTGGCGGTACCCAACTCGGTACGCTCGTGGATGTTGGACGGGTCGCGGGGTTGGGTCTTAACCGATTCCTCGCAGCTAAACAGCACGTGCAGACTCTTGATTCCGCGCTTCTTACATTCTTTGCGCATGATGCGGCTCATGGGGTCACGTACCGTATCGAAAATGTCGGCAAAGCGGAGGCACTCGGGATGGAGCTTGTTGGCCCCGCCCATGGAGCTAACCAAACGAATGTCGTGGTCCTGAGCATATTTGGCAATGGTGAGCTTGGCCGAGATGGTGTCGATGGCGTCGACGACGTAGTCGAGCTTGCCGTCCGTCTGCTCCAAAACGCTCGCGAAGAACTCGTCGATGTTGTCGCTCAGCAGGTATTCGGTGCGTTTGATAACGGTGGCGGTGGGATTGATGTCGTGGATCATGGCTTCCATAACATCGACCTTGCGCTTGTCGATAGTGCTGTGAAAGGCGATAGCCTGGCGATTGATATTGCTGGGCGCGACGATGTCCTTGTCCAGAATGACGAAATGACCAATGCCGCCGCGGGCGAGTGCCTCGCAGCAGTTGGAGCCCACGCCTCCGCAGCCGAGCACCAACACCGTAGCATCGGCGAGCTTATCGAGTGCCTCGCGGCCCATGATGATCTCGAGCTTGGTGTCGCGTGTCTCGACGAGAGCGGCAGCGGTTTCGGTCATAGACATCCTCCGATGGGGAAGCGAATCGTGTTTTAGCTATCGCCATTATAGGTGTTATCGCGATTCCATTTGAGCCCTTGGGCTTGTTGAAATGGGATCGGGGTTCGCATAAGATTGAAGCAGATGGCACCCGTTGCAGCGGGTTGGCCAACTCAAAAACACGTTTGTAGCGTGAGAAGTGGCCGTCTTCGCATTACGCGGAGGCGGCTATTTTTTTGAGTACAAGATTAGATAGTTAGACAAACATCTAAATATCGAGTATAGTGTGCGCGTCATGAGAGATGATGAAAGGAGGTCTTATGCCGGGAGAGGGTTTTAAGGCGCTTGCCGATCCAACGCGACGGCGCATTTTGGAGTTGCTGCGCGAGGGCAATTGTACGGCCGGGGAGCTTGCTGGGCATTTTGACATTAGCAAGCCGTCATTGAGCCATCACTTGGCGACGCTCAAAAACGCCGGGTTGGTGACCGACGAGCGCCATGGCCAAAACATCGTATACAGCTTAAACACCACCGTCATGCAGGATTTAATTGGCTGGTTTATGGGTTTTACAAACAATGAAGGTGATAAGGATGAATAACGAAAACAAGGGCATTCACCCCACAGGGGTATCGTCGCGCGTGTGGATTGCGCTGGTCGCTCTGTGCGTCGCCAATGTCGTAGCGCACCTCATGGTGATGCCGAGCTTGCCTGCGCAGATTCCCACGCACTGGGGCGCGAACGGAGCCGTCGACGGTTGGGGTCCTAGCTGGATGGCCTCCGCGCTCGGCGTGCTGCCTCTGGCGCTTCTCGCAATGTTCTGCGTGGTGCCGCGCATCGACCCCAAAGGTGAGGCATATCGAACCTCGGGCAAGTTCTACCAGGGCTTCGTAATCGCCTTCACCTTGTTCATGTGCGCCATAAGCTGGCTGGGAGAGCTTACGGTCTGGGGCGTGGTGCCGGCGGTCGGTTCGGTTAACGTGCTGATTTCCGGTGTTGTCGGTTTGCTGTTCATCGGCGTAGGCAACTACTTGCCGCGTGTGAAGCAGAACTATACGCTCGGTATCAAGACACCTTGGGCGCTTGCCGATCCCGAGAACTGGCGCCGTACGCAGCGTTTTGGCGGCGCCTGCTTTATGGTGCTGGGTATTGGCCTGATTGTGATGGGCGTGGCAGGCAGCGTGCTTTCGAGTGAAGTCGTCGCCGCGGTGATTGCGGTTCTGGCGTTTGGTTCGGTCGGAGCCGTCTACGTCTACTCGTATCTGCTGTGGCGCAAATCGCAGCGGGCCGTTCGCTAAGGTTGCGGAAAACTAGCGTACGCAGTTCATAGTATGTTCCGGGGGACTTTTCCCAGGTAGTATTAGGGGGTGTGGGCAACCATGCCCCTTTTTCGTTACGTTTCAGAGCTGATTTCCTTATTTCGTTTCCACTAAAGCGAATCAAGAATAGGGAAACAGCAGGTAGAAAGGATAGAACAGGCATATGGCGGAGTTTATCTACCAGATGTATCAGGCTCGCAAGGCCCATGGCGACAAGGTAATCCTTGACGACGTGACCTTGAGCTTCTACCCCGGTGCCAAGATCGGCGTCGTGGGCCCCAACGGTATGGGCAAGTCGACCCTGCTCAAGATCATGGCCGGCATCGAGGAGGTCTCCAACGGCGATGCCAGGCTCACCCCCGGCTACACCGTGGGTATCCTGCAGCAGGAGCCGCCACTCGACGACGACAAGACCGTCATCGAGAACGTGCGCATGGCATTTGGCGACATGATCGCCAAGGTCGATCGCTTCAATAAGATCGGCGAGGAGATGTGCGACCCGGATTGCGACATGGACGCCCTCATGGCCGAGATGGGCAAGCTCCAGGACGAGATCGACGCCGCCGATGGCTGGGATATCGATTCCAAGCTCGGCCAGGCCATGGACGCCCTGCAGCTGCCCGATTCCGACATGCCGGTCAACGTGCTTTCCGGCGGCGAGCGCCGTCGCGTGGCCCTGTGCAAGCTGCTGCTCGAGGCTCCCGACCTGCTGTTGCTCGACGAGCCCACCAACCACCTGGACGCCGAGTCGATCCTGTGGCTCGAGCACTTCCTGCACAACTATCAGGGCGCCGTTCTGGCCGTCACGCACGATCGCTACTTCCTGGATAACGTTGCCGAGTGGATTTGCGAGGTCGACCGCGGCCACCTCTATCCCTACAAGGGCAACTACTCTACATATCTGGAGACCAAGGCCGCGCGTATCGAGGCGCAGGGAAACCGTGATGCTAAGCTCGCCAAGCGCATGGAGGCCGAGCTCGAGTGGGTACGCAGCTCGCCCAAGGCCCGCCAGGCCAAGAACAAGGCCCGTCTGGCTCGCTACGAGGAGATGGAGGCCGAGGCCCGCGCAAGCCAGAAGCTCGACTGGACCGACATCCGCATCCCCGTGGGCCCGCGTCTGGGCAACAAGGTGCTCGAGGCCCATCACCTGCACAAGGAGTTCGATGGCCGTGTGCTCATCGACGACCTTTCGTTCACCCTGCCGCGCAACGGCATCGTGGGCGTCATCGGCCCCAACGGCGTGGGCAAGACTACGCTCTTCAAGACCATCGTGGGTCTGGAGCCGCTGACTTCGGGCGAGCTCGAGGTGGGCGAGACCGTCAAGATCTCCTATGTCGACCAGAACCGTTCCGGCATCGACCCCGACAAGAACCTGTGGGAGGTCGTCTCGGATGGCCTGGACCACATGATGGTCGGCGAGACCGAGGTTCCGAGCCGCGCGTACGTGGCGAGCTTTGGCTTTAAGGGCCAGGACCAGCAGAAGCGCGCTGGCGTACTCTCCGGTGGCGAGCGCAACCGTCTGAACCTGGCGCTCACGCTCAAACAGGGCGGCAACCTGCTGCTCCTCGACGAGCCCACGAACGACCTCGACGTCGAGACGCTGTCCTCGCTCGAAGCGGCGCTGCTCGAGTTTCCGGGCTGCTCTGTGGTCATTAGCCACGACCGTATGTTCCTGGACCGCGTCGCCACGCACATTCTGGCGTGGGAGGGCACCGACGAGAATCCGGGCAACTGGTATTGGTTCGAGGGCAA
>CABRZJ010000016.1:0-27983 GCA_902475425.1 uncultured Collinsella sp. | reverse complement strand
CCGTCAGCATGGCCCCCGTCCGGGCGTCGAAGCAGTAGGGCACGCCGCCGACGGATACGGGGCCGCGCGCCAGCGCGCCGGAGCCCGTCGCGTAGTACCAGGTCCCGCCGTCGAGCACCCAACCGGTCGCCATCGCGCCGGACGAATTAAACCAGTACAGGGAGCCGTTGCACTCGTGAAAGCCCGTCGCCATGGCGTGCGTCGAGGGATCGAGCCAGCACCACGCACCGTTTAGGTTGAGCCAGCCGGAGGCCAGCGCGCCTGAGCCCGTCGCGTAGTACCAGGTCCCGCCGTCGAGCACCCATCCGGTCGCCATCGCGCCGGAGCCATTGAACCAGTATGCGGAGCCATTGCACTCATGGAGCCCGATGGCCATGGCGTGCGTCGAGGGATCGAGCCAGTACCAGGCCCCATTGGTATAGAGCCAGCCAGAATGCAACGAGACCGGATTGACTGAATCCACATAGAACCAGTTGCCGTCAAACGAATTCCAACCCAGATTCCATTTAACGGATTCTTGAGCAGGACCATCATCGATTGAATCGGAAGGAGAAAGAGTCGAGGGGACGGATTGCCTCTCAATATCAGTAGGGATAGAGGAGCTTATGGGTTCTGCGTTCGCGATATCAACCACACCGGGCCCAGCGAGCAGTAGGGTTGAAAGAATGATTAGGATTAATATTATTCGCTTTTTCCTTGCCATGTGCAGCCCCCAGTAGTAACCAATTTTTACATAAACATAGTCTACAAATGGATGGCTAAGAGCAATATGTAATTAGAAAAAAGCAATTAAAGAAGAGCTGCTAGCCAAGCCATACACCATTGCTAGCAAAAGAGTATTGCACCCCATCGATTTCTTGAACACCCGTAGTCATTGCGTGCGTCGTGGGGTCAAGCCAGTACCAGGCGCCGCCGACGTATGCCCAGCCGGAGGCCAGCACGCCTGATCCCGTCGCGTAGTACCAGGTGCCGCCGTCGAGGACCCAACCGGTCGCCATCGCGCCGGAGGCGTTGAACCAGTACGCGGAGCCGTTGCACTCGTGGAGCCCAGTGGCCATGGCGTGCGTCGAGGGATCGAGCCAGTACCACGCACCGTTTAGGTTGAGCCAGCCGGAGGCGAGGGCGCCGGAGCCAGTCGCGTAGTACCAGGTCCCGCCGTCGAGGACCCATCCGGTCGCCATCGCGCCGGAGGCGCTGAAGCAGTACGCTGAGCCGTTGCACGCGTGGAGGCCCGTCACCATGGCGCCGCCCGCGTCGGGGTCGAGCCAGTACCAGGAACCGCCGGTGTAAAGCCAGCCGGTCGAGGCGATACCGTCAGCGAACCAGTACCAGGAGCCGTCGACGAAGCCCCAGCCGTTAAGAGGGCCGCAGCTGCCGAAGTAGCGGCGGACGCCCTGCGCATCAGTCTGGTAACCCGTCAGCATGGCCCCCGTCCGGGCGTCGAAGCAGTAGGGCACGCCGCCGACGGAAACGGGGCCGCGCGCCAGCGCGCCGGAGCCAGTCGCGTAGTACCAGGTGCCGCCGTCGAGGACCCATCCGGTCGCCATCGCGCCGGAGGCGTTGAACCAGTACATGGAGCCGTTGCACTCGTAGAGCCCGGTGGCCATTACACCGCCCGCGTCGGGGTCGAGCCAATACCAGGCTCCGCCCTGGCGCAACCATCCGGTATACGCTTTGCCGTCAGAGGTTGCGTAATACCAAGTGCCCTCTTTTAACTGCCAGTAATAAAGAGAGACATCAACATACGCGTAATTCATATCAACATTTCCGCTAATACCAGAAACTTTTCCGCGGCTTGTATACTGCCAAAAGCTGTAACTGGCGGTATAGTGACATTGGGAGTTGTATTGAGCAATCCAATGATCCCAAGAACCGCTTTTAAATACAGGGTCGGTCAATATATTGTTAAACCAATTTAGGTTTGCATAAATGCCTGGCTTATATCCAGCACTAGAAATCTTATTACAGAATGTCTGAGCTCTAGATGCAATTCCGGATTGACGACCATCTGCAATAATTGTCTTGTCCTCAAGATCGTAATACACCGGTAGCCTAGGATTGTGCCCCGATAGGCAGTCAATCACCATGGACGCCTCATCGGCTGCCTGTTGATTATCAAAAGCATATGAATAGACATAGACGCCGTAGGGAATTCCGAGTCGCTCGCACTCAGAAATATTTCGATTAAATTGATAGTCAACTCGACCGCCGAAAGACGGAGCGCCAAACCCAACGCGCAGAATAGCGAAATCGATGCCAGAAGCTTTAACTGCGTCCCAATCAATACGCCCTTGGTGCTCGCTGACGTCAATGCCCTGAGCTGTAACCCCATCGGGAAGAGCGTCCATAGACAATAAAGCTATTCCGTCTTCTTCGGAAGAAGCATCATCTGAAACTAATTGTCCACCCTCATAACGCCAAGAATTCTCAACCAGAGTCTGAGCAGCCTCTGCATCCGCAGGGCATACAAACATAGAAACGGGCGCAAAGAGCATCAGCACCAACAATGCCGAAAACAACTTAAGATGTTTGTTCATGTAAACCTCGTCATTCGCTCTTGATTGCGTCTAGCTTACAGCATAGCTATGAAAGATTCCCGAACATCTAACAGGACAAGATGCCATCTAGGACAATAAATAGTTGGGCGCAATGCTGCAAAGAAAAGAAGAACTTACCGGCAGGGTTGAACCCGCAGGCTCATTGCCCCCTCCTCTTGCCCCCAAGAATACCGACTTCAAATAAACTTTCAAACCAGATGTCAAAAAGGTAGGGGGCCCAGAGAGTCCCCTACAACTCGGAATTCTAACGAATCAGTATTACTTTCGATGGGCCCAAAGCGGTCAAACCGGAGATGCGATTTCCATAACCATCACTATGCCAGAACAAATTTTCGCTCGGCGAATTGCCCCAGAAAAAGCCAATGTGGCTATCGTCCGCATATGGGTTGTAAGGATTGAAGAACACAATGTCCCCCTTACGAGCCAAACCACTACGTAACAACTCATCAATAGAGTTGAAATAAGTCACGTTCGCACACGTATCGATAGCGTAGCCGTACCAACGATAAGCGTTTACGCAGCCGCCCCTTCCGGGACCTCCACTCCAAGGGGAATGGCTCTGCTCGGCGGCAATGTGAGCTAAATTCCCGCCCGCCTTCATATATGCATGCGATACAAATCCACCACAATTCATGCCCGTATAACCGTCCCAACGCGGATCACCCTTTGGGTACATGCACGTTTCCTGGCTGAGATGCGTGTCGTAGCGTGTTCCACGGTAATAGCCGTCGTTTTCGTGGCTCATAAGCCAATTGACCAAGCTGGACCTATTGACCCCCAAAACAGAACCAGACGTATTCAACCATGCACCACTTGCATTGAAGTAATAGTCAACGCCATCGATTTTCAGCCACCCGTTAGCAAACATGGCACCCGAAGGCTGGAGCCAGTACCACGTACCGCCGTCATTAAGCCATCCAGTTTTCATCTTGAATGTGGAAGGGTCCATCCAATACCACGCACCGTTGACATATTGCCAACCAGACTTAAGGACACCATTGGAAGATGCGTAGTACCAAGTATTGCCACTTTCGTCAGAAGCGTCTTTCGACATAATCCAACCAGACGCCACGTTAACGACACCATTCGCATCCGCATAGAAAACCGCATCTCCAATATGAATCACACCTGGCAATGAAGACGAGTCAGTACGATCAGCGACTACAGGAGATCCATCAGATGAAGTAGGCAACGGCTCGCTCAGTGCTCCAGACGAATTCGCCCATACCATACCATCGTTCAAGTTGATCCAGCACGAAGATGCCATTGCACCGGAATCATAAGAAAAATAGCGCTTGCTTCCTACCGCAAATTCACCAGTACGCATTGCGCCGGATACATCATCAAGGTAATACCAGGCGCTTCCGGACTTTATCCATCGCCCTCGTTGAATAGCTCCGTTTGATGCGGCGTAATACCAAGTACCATCAGCAAGTGCCCAGCCTGTTGCCATGGCACCTGAGCTCGTAAGGAAATAGGTGGACGAGCCCACTTGCACAAAGCCCGTGAGCATAATATGGCTTCCTGGATCCAGGTAATACCAAGAATTCCCTAGAAGTAACCAACCTCCATGCAGTAAGCCGTTGGAGTCAGCGTAATACCAGTTGTTGTCAATAAGTGCCCACTGGGAGGATAGCATGGCCCCTGAACTGTTAAAGATATAAGAGGTGCCATTGCATTCATTCAGCCCGGTGGCCATAGAACCGTCTGCAGGATCAAGCCAGTACCAACGACCCCCATCCGAGAGCCAGCCCTTTACCAGAGCGCCAGAGCCGGAAAAATAATGCCAGACAGAAGCATCAAGATGCCATCCGATAAGCATTGCACCAGAAGAAGAGAATCCATACGTGGCTCCCCCAATCTGCAGCATCGCATCGTGGACCATCTTGCCCTCATCATCCAGCCAATACCAGTTGCTGCCGTCTGAAAGCCAGCCTTTTACCATGGCGCCAGAACCGGAGAAATAACGCCAAGCAGAAGTGGAGCCCGTAGAATCTAGGTACCAGCCGACACGCATTGCGCCCGAAGAGGAGAAGGCATACGTCGCACCCCCGACTTGAACCAACCCATCCTGAGCCATTCGACCTTCGTCGTCGAACCAGTACCAGCTACCGTCTATATGTCTCCAAGAAGAAACAGCGATTGTTCCGTCGGACAAGCCCCAACGCCAAAAACCAGCCCCTTCTTCGGGTGATATCCACCCCTGATGCCAAATAATTTGATTCGAAACCTCGGAAGGGGTCTCATTATCCACCTGAGAGTTCTGCTCGACAGCGAAGGTCGATTCGCGCTGAGCATCAACGCCTGACTCGACAGAAGCAATAGCAACGTTAGATGCGGGACCTTCGTCAGTGTTATTCGAATCAAGGGCGTATAACATCGAGGGCGAACCCAAAAGGAGCCCAAAAGAAATGAGGCCCGAAAAAGCCAGCACTCCGAATGACCATTTCTTCATAACAGCACGGTATCCAATCACGCAGCGGCCCCGTCGCTTCAGGGCAACGGGGCCTCAATCAAAACTAGCTCAGTAATGTGCTAGCCAATTTGCTGGCAGTTTTTGCACTCTCGTGAAGCGCCACGCCTCTGGGCCTCCTGAATAGAGATCTGCGAATAGCCCTTTGCGTCCTTACCAACGGTACGGCACTTATGCGTATGGTAAACATCGCTACCGTTCTTATACCAAACTAAACCGTAGCCCGGAATCCACTTGCCGTCCTCGCCGACATAGTAGGAGCCAACCCAGGCATTCGTAGCCATGGCACCGGAAGACTGGAGGTAGTAGTCGCCGACCCAGGCGTCGTGAGCCATAGCGCCGGAACCGCTAAAGTAGTACCAGGCGCCGCCGACCTGACGCCAGCCGGTGGCCATCGCGCCGGAATCGTCGAACCAGTACCAAACTCCACCAACGTTAGCCCAAGAGTTAGAGGCCATAGCGCCCGAACCTCCGAGCCAATACCACGTGCCGCCATTGCTGAGCCAGCCGGTTGCCATGGCGCCCGAACCGCTCGCATAGTACCAAGAGCCGCCTGCCAAGAACCAGCCAGTGGCCATTGCACCGGAGTCGCCGAACCAGTACCAGGAGCCGCCGAGGCTGCGCCAGCTGTTAGCGACCATGGCGCCCGAGCCGTCGAGGTAGAACCACGTACCGCCGATGTTGAGCCAGCCAGTGACCATCGCACCGGAGGCATTAGTGTAGTACCAGGTACCCGAATCGTTGATCCAGCCAGTCAGCATGACCCCAGATTCGTTGAAATAGTACCAAGCCCCGCCGAGATTATGCCAACCGGTCAATAGCTCACCGTCGGAGGTCGCATAGGACCACTTTCCGTAGATGGAGTCGTAGAACCAGCCACTATGCTGCATGCGGCCATCGGCGTTGGCACCAGGGGTGTTCAGGAAGTAGTTCTTGCCGTCAATCTGAACTCGGCCGTATGCCATATCATGGTTTTCGGGATAGAAGTAATACTTGTCCCCACCGATAGACTGCCAGCCCGACACCGCGGTCCCGTCAGCGCCAAAATAGTACCAGACAGCTTCGTATTCGTTATGCCACTGGTTCGTGACCATGGCGCCAGTTTCGGGATCGAAATAGCGAAGGTTGCCGTCCTCGCACCGAACGAGTCCAGTCTTCGGACGACCGTCGGAACACCATTCCGTAATCGGTCCACCGCCTCCGCCACCGCCAGCAATATCAGCAAATGAGGGCGCCGGGGCAACCGTCATGCAGGCAGCAGCAAATGCAACAACTCCCAGCACTGTTAGTCCGTGCCATCTTTCTCGAAGGTTTTTCATACGACATCCTTTTTCCGAGATTTAAGGCTCTCTTAAGTTATTTTTAAACTATCAATTCAGTATTTCAACGGGAAATCGATAAAAGGTGTCTTTGTGACTGCAATTTAAATATGAGTCGCCACACCTCAACCGTTACGCTAAATAGCTTCTAAGGCAAACTTAGCGCATGAGCGAACTGATTAAACGAGTGAACTGAATAATAAAGCAACAAAATACAAACCTTGGTCATCAATCACATCTACCGCGGGCCGATAACGCCCGCCTCATGTGCTGCGATATAATCAATCTCACTAGATGCCAAATCAGCAAGCCGAAGGAGCTGACGTGCTAACAATTCACTATGGTGATATGGAAAACGTTATCTACAACACGTCCGTTTACTTCGATAACGTATATTCGCCCCAGTGGTTTCAAGACTCCTTTGCCCAAAGGGTCATAAAATCCATCGACAAAGGCACCGTGGTAGGCCCCAATGCAATCGATACCAAGATTCTAGGCATCATTCCTCCCGAGAAACTATCCAGCGGCACCAAAACGCTACTGCTTATGTACTTTATGCCGCAGAATATATATAACGCCTCAAATTGCGGTGATAATTGCGCCTACTGGATTCTGAGGATCGCCGCGCAAAAGGATCTAACAATCAATCTCTACCACATAATGGATTTTGGAAACGGCAAATTCACGGTAACCATTGCAAATACGGGCGATATAGTCCACACAATGTTTGACCTTGTCCCCATAGCTGGAAAATGCCTAAGGGAGAACTCCTGATGCGCGGATCATACAAGGTAATTATTCAAAATAACCGGGTTCAGTTTAAACTGACCATCAATAGAAATCTGACCATCATCCAAGGTAACAGTGCTACAGGCAAGACAACTCTGCTTGATATGGTGGCAGCTCACGAAGAGCTTGGGGCACAAAGCGGCGTAACAGTAAGTTGCAAAGTGCCCTGTAAAACAATATCTGGAAAATATTGGCGTAGAGATCTCCAAGAGATTTCCAGCAGTATTGTTTTTATTGATGAGGGCAATACTTTTGTTCGATCAAGAGAATTTGCCCATGAAGCAAAGCGTAGCTCAAACTACTACGTAATTGTCGCCAGAGAGTCACTGCGCCAACTGCCCTATAGCGTTGATGAAATCTACGGTCTTAAGAACACCAACCGAACCACAACGAAGTATCCCGTTTACTCTCGTGTCTACACCTCTACATATCGTATTTACGGTGATACTGATTTTAGAGGCGAGAGGCCCGAGCTTGTCATTGTCGAGGACACAAATTCGGGCTACGAATTCTTCAGTTTGCTATGCAAAAAGAGCAGCATTAAATGCATCAGCGCGGGAGGCAAATCAAATATTTGCAACTGCATTATGGACGCACCGGAAAACGACATCCTCGTGATTGCCGACGGTGCCGCCTTTGGACCAGAAATTGCGGAAGCAGCTGCTCTATTGCGCCGAAAGAACATCAAGCTATTCCTACCGGAATCGTTTGAATGGCTCGTGTTGAAGTCGGGATTATTCAACAGCAAACACATTAAGGACATGCTGCTTAACCCCGCTGAACATATCGAAAGCTCAAAGTTCTTTAGCTGGGAGAAGTTCTTTACTGCAGAACTCATCGAATGCTCACGAGACACACGTTTTCGATATGACAAGAGCTGCTTGAACGAGGAGTACCTGAACCCCACCGCTCTTGCAGCTCTGGAGGATACTTTGCCGGACCTTGGCATTACTTCGCACTAAAACGAGAAGTACTCACTGTCGGAGGATAGGTTTGGTCCGAGCCACGGGTCGCCATCGAGGAAGAACTCAGGCCAGTGCTGCATGAACAGCGCCTGCTCACGCTTCCAGCGGCGCAGCTTTTCCTCGTTGGCCTCTTCCCTGCCGCGCGAGGTGAACTCGTAGTGGTACAGCTCGGCATAGGGCGTAAAGATGGTGCGGTAACCCGCCTCCCACACGCGCAGGCAAAAGTCTGCGTCGTTAAAACCGACGGCGAATTCCTCGTTGTAGCCGCCGACGCGCTCAAATACGTCGCGTCGCACCATCTGGCAGGCACCCGTCACGGCGCTAAAGTTGCCCGGGCGCACGGCACGGGCAAGATAGCCCTCGCGCTTTGCCGAGAAGTCCTGGTTGGCATGGGCAAGTGCGCCACGCACGCCAATCAAAATGCCGGCATGCTGCACCAGATGATCGGCAAAGTAGAGTTTGGCGCCCACCACGCCCGCATCGGGACGCTGCAGATAGCCCATCATCTCTTCGATAAAGTCCGGGCTTATGACCTCGGTATCGTTGTTCAGCAGCAGCAGGTAGTCACCCTTGGCGTGCTTCACACCAAAATTGATGATCTGAGAGTAATTGAACTCGCCCGGCCAGTACACAACGCGCGCGATGCCCTTGCCTTCGGATGCTGCAGCCACGCGCTCTGGCAGGGTTTCGTAATACGCAAACGTCTCCGGGGCTTCACTGTTGTTCTCCACCAAGACGATCTCGTAATTGGTATACGTGGCCTTCTGGGCGATCGACATCACACAGGCATCGAGCGTCTCAATGTGATCCTTGGTGGGGATCACAATGCTCACCAGCGGCGCAGGCTCCGGCAGCGCATGGCGCATGCGGTAGACAAACGGCGTCTCGGTCTCCTCGACCGTTCCGTGAACGCCCAGCGCGTTAAAGTGGCGCTGCAGCGCAAGACGACCCGCTTCAATGGCATACGGCTTGCTATCGGCAGAGCCATCGGCGGTCGATCCCGGATGCACGCGCCAGTGATACAGCACATGCGCAACGTGCTCAAAGCGCGCGCCGGCTGCAAGGCAGCGAAGCGTCAAGTCGTAGTCCTGGGCGCCCGCAACGTCTTCTGGGGACATACCAATGTGATCGATGAGCGCCTTCTCCACCATCAGGAAATGCGTCACGCAGTTATGGCTATAGAGCAGGTCGACGTTGAGTACGGTCTTAAAGACCGGCTGGCCCCACTCCCCCGTTTTCTGGAACATGTCCTCATCACAGAACAGGACCTGGGGACGCTCGCCCTCGGCCGCCTTGTTCAGCGCGGAAACATACTGGAATAACGCGTCCGGTTCCAGAATGTCATCGTGGTCCAAGAAAGCGATGTAGTCGCCTGTCGCTTGCTCGATACCTGCGTTGGTGTTGACCACAATGCCGCCGTTGCCGGGAAGCTCGATGCGACGGATGCGCTCGTCGTTGGCACCTGCCGCAAGGGTGGCCACCGCGTCCCATTCGGGCGAGGCGTCCATAAGCAGCAATTCCCAGTTGTCATAGCTCTGGGCTTGCACCGATTCCAGCAGCTCGCGCAGGTAGACCCGATCAGTCTTGTAGCACGGCACCACAATGCTCACGAGCGGTCTATAGGCAAAGGCCGCCGAAGCGACACGCTGGCACGCCAAATCGCCCGGCTTTGCGCGATGCTGCTCAAGCCAACGTCGATAAGCTGCGTCGTCTGCACGCGCGTCCTTCATACGGTTCCAGCTGTCGTCGACCATGCCGTTGTACAGGCGACCATCCATGGCGCAAAACCCGCTTTGGATCCGCTCTGTGGGATCGCTCACGATCGCGACAAAATCTCGTATATCCTGAGGCATCTCAACGCTCAGAAACGTTTTATTGACGCGGCATCCGTCCTGCTGCGGCACATCGACCTGCGACTCAAACACATGCACGGTGACATCGATGGCATTCATATGCGTATCGGAGATCTGGAACTCGGGTGCGCACTGGGGGTCTCCCGCCCAGGTAACCTCATAGCGCCACACCGCGCCGGAGTCTGCCGGCAAATAGCGAATGGCATCGATCTCGTAGCGACCGCAGCATTCGCCACGCTGCGCATCGCGGATAAGCGCGCACAGCGCAGGCTTTGCTTTGTAGTTAATCTTGGATTCCAGCTTGGCCACGCGGCTATCGAGGCGAATAGAGCCCAACCTTTGACCACCGGATGCAAAAACGACATCCATCGACGAGCCATCCAAAAACGGAAGTACCATGACGGCGAGCTCGCGCTCGTAACCGGAAACGGAAGGGCAAAGCGCCAGCACACGGCCATGATCGACCGGGAGCACCAGCGACGGCACACGAGAACCGCTCGTCGTCGCATGGACAAACGCTTGAGAACCCTCCCGCTCAATAAGCGCGGCGACATCCTGACCGGCAAAACGAAGCAGCACAAACAGACGGCCCTGGCTGCGGCAAAGTGCCAAACGTTTGATACTCATCTACACTTCTCGCTTTCCCAGGGCGTTCGCTGCCATGCGTTTGCAGGCACCCAGGCGCCCAAACCTCAAGACGTCGTAATCGAACATGAGCTTTTTGCACAAACGAGCAGCAGGGGCCTTACCGATAAGTGCCGCGCGCACCATGGCGGCAACCGAAGGAGCACATTGTGCGAGCGCAGCATCGTTGTCCACGGCAGAACCGTTAAGCGCCGCGGCAACGGCAGCAAACACTTTGCCGCAGTCCGAACCCAGCAACCTCAGCGCATCGTACAGCACCAGATCACACAGGAAGTACGCCAGGTCATCAGCATGCTGTGCGTCGAGACCGTCGCGCTGCCAGTCAGCCAGCATAGCGGAGTAAATCTTCACGTGCTCCAGCAGACGTGTCTCGTCGTCGTAGCGCATGGTGTCCATGAGCGAACCCTTGCGAGCCACGCGATAGTCGTACAACTTGTTCGAGATAAGCGCGGTCTTGTGCGAACGACCGTACACGGCAAAGTCGAAGACCTGGTCCTCGCCATACTTAACGGTTTCGTCGAACACGATCCCGTTGCCCAGCAAGAAGTCGCGCTTGCAGGCGGTGCGCCATGCAAAGGGACGAGACGCTTCCTTAAACAGCAGGTCGGAGCTATAGCCCTCAAACGACACATCGCGCGGGCTAAGCACATAGTTAAGCCACGGATACCCCGCCTCCAGCGGATACGGGTTCGCGCCAAAGGTCAACACGTCGCAGTCCTCGCGCTCAAAGGCATCGACGATCACGCGGCATGCATCGGGCGTAAAGCGGTCGTCGGAATCCAAGAACGCGACAATAGGCGCCGTGGACGCGGCGATGCCTGCATTGCGCGCGCTCGACAGGCCCCCGTTCTCTTTATCGACCAACGTAAAGCGCGCGTCCTTTTCGCAATAGGCAGCCGCAATATCGCGCGAACCGTCCGGCGAGCCATCGTTGACCAGCACGCCTTCCCAATCGGGCATGTCCTGCGCAAGCAGGGAGTCCAGGCACCAGGCCAGGCACTCCTCCACCTTATAGATGGGAACGACAACGGAAATCTTGGGGGTAGTCATAGCCAAGTGCTCCTACTGTGCGGCCGGCACGTCATCGGGATGCGGATTATCGCCGTAGGTGCGCTGATACGTCAGCACGCGCCAGACCAGCGGCAGGCCGCCAATCTTAAAGTAGTGCTTAAACGTATTGAGCTTGCCGGGCTTCTTAAAGTCAAAGCGCGAATCGATATAAGCACGGGGCGACTTGACCATCAGGCGCAAGTCGGTCTCGCCGCGCGGATCGAACAGCGACAGATCAAAGCGACCGGCATCCCAATCGGCCTTGAGCTCGGGCGAAGCCTTCTCCCAAAACTGCTCGCGCAGCTCATCGACCAGACGCTCGTCATTCCAGCGATACGTATCGACCTTCATGCGCATTAAAATGCCCTGGAGCTGAACCTTGAGCTCGGGACGTTCATCCAAAAAACGTTGCATCTCGGCATATTCGTCGCACACGCAAAACACCTTGTTGGGCGAATTAACAGAGCTCTTCTCATTGTCCTGGCGATAGCACAGGATGGGGTCCGCAATAAACGCGGCACGCTCGGCGCACGCCCAGACCTTAAAGTTAAAGCCTGCGTCCTGATACGAGGCGCCCGGCGTGGGAAGGAACCGAATCTGATTGTCGTTGAGGAACTCGCGCCGATAGATGGCAGACCAAATGGAAGGTTTGCGGTAGAAGATGCCAGGGCGATCGACGGGGCGATACGCGGCGCCCGTCATATGCTCATCGATAATCCCAAACAGCTCACGGCGCTCACTGGGCGCGGACCAATACAGGTAAAAGTCGCCCTTTACCACATCGGCATGCTCAGCATCGGCCTTGGCAACCAGCTTTTGGAGCGAATCCTCAAACATAAAGTCGTCGGACTCAAGGATGCCCACGTACTCGCCGCGCGCCATCTCCAGGCCGCGGTTCATCGAGTCACCGTAGCCGCTGTTGGCCTTGTCGATCATCTTCACACGGGGGTCGCGCTCCATGTACTCGCGGATGATATCCGGCGAGCTATCGGTGGAACCGTCATTGATACAGATGATCTCGATGTCCTTAAGCGTCTGCGCCACGGCGGAATCGAGGCACTCGCACAGGTAGCGTTCGACATTGCAAATGGGGACAAGCAGCGAAACTTTAGGGGTATCAGAGTTCTGCAAGAGAACCTCCTGTTGAGTAGCGTGTAACAGGGTTATTTTAACAGCCGAGTTGCGGCGAGCGGCAGCGCTTGGAATTAGATAAAGCGCTCCAGGCAGGCTTTGAGACCGCGAGTCGAAAGATAGAACAGCGTGGCGTCTGCCATCGAAACGCCCGAGGTCGCCGCAACGAGCTTGTGGGCAACACGGCGAACGGCGCCCTTAGCAGGCATATCTGCCCAGTCCGTTCCCAAAAACGTCGCGAGGTCCATGTTGACGCGAGCCGCCACGCGATGGAAGTCATCGGCATCCAAGCGCGCCAGGTCGAACACAGTTAGGTCCAAAAACCAAGTTATCAGCTCGCCGGGGCACAGGTCTAAAAGACCGTAGGCCGCCCAGTCCTCCAAGACCTCCTCGAGCATCCTCATGTGGGCGTCAAGCTTTTTGGCGCGAGCCTCGGCACTGTTGAACTCGTGCGTCGCCGATTCACTCTCCATCACGTAGTGGTAGAACTTGTCCGGCATGACGACGGTCTTGCGGGCAAGCGCATAAGCCGCAAATTGGAAGACGACGTCCTCGCCCAAAGCCAAACCGGGGGCGAAGCGAATGCCTTCGCGATTGAGCAGCTCGCGCGAAAAAGCCGCACGGCAGGCATAGGGCTGCGCATTCGAATGGAACAGTAGTTGGGGATCACGGGCGCCGAAGGTACCAGCTTTGGGGCTCATGAGTTGCTGGACGCGTTTGGGGGCAGCATCGGCAGGTTCACAGACGCCGCCAAAAACGGCGACCTCGGCATCTGAAGACTCCATGGCATGCAGCACGCGCTCGACCGTCTGGGCGTCGATGTAATCGTCGGCGTCTACAAAGAAAACCACCTCGCCCTTGGCGGCATCGATTCCGGCATTTCGGGCGAACGAGACGCCCGCGTTTTCCTGGTCAATCACCAGTACGTGATCGTCGGCCTGCGCGATCTGGCGCAACACGTTCAACGAATCATCAGTCGAACCGTCGTTGACGCAGACAACCTGAATCGAGCGCTCGGACTGGGCCAACAGCGAATCGAGACATCGCTGAATGGAGCGCGCAGAGTTGTAAACGGGGACGACAATGGTAGCTTTAGGACACGAGGCCTCTCCCATGCCGACCTACCCCCTCAGCGATTCGATGAGGAAGGCAGCAACCACGCCTGGGCCTCCAACCGAGGCGTAATACTTAGCACGCCCCAAGGCACCATCCGTCGCAAAACTCGGGTGCTCGTCAACCCAGCCCTCAGGATCTTTGAGGATGGCAGCGAGATTTGCGCGCTTCCACGGCTTGAGGTCGTCAAGCGAAAAGTCCCCGGCGTCCAAGGCCGCCTGAAATTCCTTGGCCATCTGCACCAGGAACTCCTTATAGAACTTAGGCGCCAGGCGCACGTAGTTCCACATGTACGAATCGTACTTAATGAGCTGATTGAACTTGAGCATGCGCGCGACATCGACGCTTGCGTGGTCGCGGGCATAATCCTCTCGAATCCAACGCTCAATCTCGGCATACTCGGTATTGACGCAAAACACCTTAGCCGAAGAATTGACCGAGGAATTCTCGTTGTCCTGGCGATACGACAACACGGCATCATGCAGGTAAACAGCCTTATCGGCGCACGCGATCACCTTAAAGGCAAATGACGTGTCCTGAAAGGATGCCCCCGGAGTCGGCAGGAACTTAATGCCGTTGCGCTCAAGAAAATCGCGACGGTACACGGCCGACCAAATCGACGGCTTTTGCTTAAAGAACTGCGTCGTATCGCTCGGGTGCACCGGCTTACCGCAATCCCGAGGTCTAAACATCTCGTGCAGCGAACGGCGCTCCTCGGGCTTAGACCAGTAGAAATCAAAGTTCGCCTTCGCAAAGTCGGCATTATTGCTATCGGCGGCCGAGACAAGATTTTCGAGTGCGTCGGGCGCTATAAAGTCATCGGACTCTAAGATGCCGACGTACTTGCCACGCGCCATCTCCAGGCCATGGTTCATCGAGTCGCCGTAGCCGCTGTTGGCCTTGTCGATCATCTTGACGCGCCCATCGCGATCCATATACTCGCGGATAATCGCGGGCGAGTTGTCGGTCGACCCGTCGTTAATGCAGATGATCTCGATGTCCTTGAGCGTCTGCGCCAGGGCGGAATCGAGGCACTCGCGCAGGTAGCGCTGAACATTGTAAATGGGAATAAGCAGCGACAGAACAGGGCTGCCAGAGGCGTTAGTAGACAAATGTGCTCCTTAGGAAATACCTGTCGTTTCATGGTATCAAAGGGTCAGCGCGCCAGCGGGCGTTTATATAATCTATGGAGCTCGCAGAGGCAAACCGATAAGAAAGGACGTCATGCAGCCCAAAGCCGCACGCAACATACCCATCGAAGCCTTGCGCTTGATCGCGGTCGCCGGCATCGCGGTATTCCACACGTTTCAGTGGACCTTCCAGGGGACCTGCGTCGGCTTGCAGGAATACACGCCGCTCGCCGCCTTCCCCTACTCCGGCGCACTCGGCTTTATCAACTTGCTGGGCTGCTGGGCCAACGAGGTCTTCTTTATGACCTCGGGCTATTTTCTCATCGCTTCGGCCGCGCGTGCTTGGGACGGTGGAGCAGCGTGGAAGTCACAAATGCAGCGGATGGCGCAGCGGATGGGCAAGGTTGTTATGCCCACCGCGTTTTATTGCCTCGTGGCGCTGACGTGGTCCACGGTCGTCTCCCCCATTCCCGATGTTACCCTCAATACGCACTACTGGTACACACTAGGCCTTGAGTTTATCTGGGTCTATGCCGCCACGGTCTTCATGGCGCCATGGTTTGGACTGGCCAAGATCCGACTCTCCCAGAAGAGCTACACGACGACGGTCATCGCCGTTGGCATCCTCGCATTTGTTGTTAACGGGTATTTAGCCGCCATGAGCGCGACAAACGGCGGTGAGTTTTCTTGGCTCCAAAAGCTCATGAGCGCCGTCACGTACGTTATCGCGTTTTTGATCGGTGGGCTGCTCCGCGACGTTACCGATGTCATGGATTCGAACAGGGCGGGCGCCTTGGGCATGCGCTCGCTCGTAACGGTTTTGGTACTCACCATCATCCTGGAAGGAGCACTCTCCTTCACCGACAACCTCACGGCGATGGCAGTCCTCTCCTACAAATCAACCTCGCTGATCTCGTTTGCCCTCGCTGCCGCCTCCTTGCTCTTTGCGGCAACCCGACGCAGTGCCTCAGGCAATCCGCGGACTGCAGGTGTCATCGTCACCTTATCGACCGCCACGCTCGGTTTCTATGTGACGCAGTCGCTCACCAGTAGCCTGTGGCGTCCCGTCTTCAATACGTTGCTCGCAAACATACTGGTCAGCCAAAACAGCCCGGCAGCTATATGTATCGTCACGGGTACCGTCATTAGCATCGTCTTTGCCTTAGCGCTCCTCATCATCGACGCAGCTAGAAGCCTTATCGCTCGCAAGCCCAAGCGGCAATAGAGACGCTGCCGTCAGACGCTAAAGCCGCTACAGCCGTGGCAGGTTCCTGCGTTTTATTCAAAGCTTGCCGCCAAGGTGCGCCGAGCCTTTACAATAGGACAGTCCCAAGGACGTATTCGATAGCTTCCGCGCAGCACTCGCCCGCCGCGCGTGAAAGGATATATTGCCCCATGCCTTCAACCCTCCCCGCTCCCATCGACAAACTCGCCATCGTTGTCGTCACCTATAAGCGCCAGGAACTCCTGGCCAACTTGTTCGACTCTATGACCAAGCTCACTGCCGCGCCCTGGCGCATCGTGATTGTCGATAACGAGAATTCGCGCGAGACCAAGGCCATGTGCGCCGCATTCAACGAGCGCCTCGCCACCCTGTGGGGCATCGACACCAACCAGCCCGATGCAAAGGGTGGCACCAACCGCGTTATCTACGCGCCGCAGCTCAAAAACGGCGGCGGCGCAGGTGGCTTCTCCGCCGGCACCAAGTGCGCCTACGACCTGGGCGCTCAGTGGTTCTGGGTGATGGACGACGACGTGCTCGTCATCCCCGAAGGCATCGAGCGTCTTGCCAAGTGGACCGATCGCTACGATGTCATCCAGGGTTCGCGCCTGGACTTTGACGGCGGCGCCTTCTTTTGGCAATACCAACTCATCCTTTCACTCGGCATTCCCAACCCTGTCGCCAAGTGGGACCTGGGACCCGAGGGCTACCGCGCCATGAACCAGCTATGCTTTGAGGGCGGCATGTTCTCGCGCCGCGTGGTCGATAAGATCGGCCTGCCCGATGCGCGATTCTTTATCTACGGCGACGATGCCTGCTACGGCTACGTAGCCAGCCAACACTTCCCCGCCGTCGTTGTTGCCGACGTGGTTCTCAAGCGCGCCCGCGCCGTCTCTAACTGGGATATCGCCGGCAAACGCCAGCTCAACTCTACGAGCGACACCAACCGCTACTACATCATGCGCAACCGAGGCTTCCTCGCTCGCTATATGCAGATCTACGGTGACTACCACCCCATGCTGTTCCGCCTGGGCAATGCCGCGACCTTCTGCAAGGAATTCATTCGCCTGGCTGCGGTCGATAAGTGCTTTAAGACCGGCATTCCGGCGCTGCGCCGCGGCATGAAGGACGCCCGCAAGATCATCAAGGACCCCGACTGGAAGCCCATGCCGCCCATGAAGGACACCGAGTAACGGAAGCCGGAAACACCTCGGCGCTTAAAGCCGCTGGCACACCGTAGCCACATGCTGCCCATCAAAACCGAACCCCCAGCGCATGCGACCCACGCCGGGGCGCGGCACACGAATTTCGTCGATGCCATCGCGCTCTATGTCGAGTAGCGACTGCACGGCCAGCAATTCCAACCCCAGCGCATCCACATCGGGGTCATACATCATATTGATCGTTATAAGCGGGCGCTCGTCCAGCATGCCGATCGTGTCAGCTACGTCGAACACAGCGCCCGTAGGAAAAACCTGGATGTCCCAGCGACCCGCGCCACACTTTCGCCTCGAAGCAGGATTGGCATAGCCCGGCAAGCCAAAGCAGAGCCCCTGCAAGAACAGATGATATGGCAGCGGCTTATCTGGGTCGGTCTCACCGATTCCCGCATCCCCCAGGATGCGGCTTAGCGCCCGCCTCACGGTATCCTCGTTCCCACGGCACAGCCCGTCGCGAAACGCATCGACGTCTCGAATGTCTTCGGCAGCGCACTCAAACCACTCAACAATCACTAGACGCAAGGCTTGGCGAAGCTCTTTATTGGGCAATCGCAAAGCACGGAGCCGATCGCCATGCTCTGGCTCCTCAGTCATATCCGTCGTGAGAAAACCGGACAGATACAGCGCTGTCCACATGCCATCGTCAGGCGAGACATCTGGCTCTGCAGCGCCCAAACAAAGCGGGACCTCAGCACACCTATGGGCCTCGAGCAAATCAAACAAGACCGAAAGGCGGTCGAGATTCCACCCGGCAACTACCCTACTCAGGCAATCCGCATACCCATACAGATCGGCGCGCACAGGCGCCGTGCAGCCTCGATCCAGAAAACCGATCACACGCGCTGGACTCGAGCAATAGGCCCTACCAAACCGATATCCCTCGAGCCATTCACGCGCATCATCAAGATATTCCTCACGCCCAGCATGATTCAACAGAGCCTGGACCTCGGCATCCGAAAAGCCGAACCAACGGTCACACCACGTCGAAAGCGGCGTCGACAGACAATACGAGCAACTGCGCGAAGAAAGCGCCGCTTCGGCAGGACTGGGACGCTCCCCCATCAGACAAGCAAAGCGTAGCGAATGACCCGCGGCAGCAATGGCGTCAAACAGCACACGGTCAAGTAGTTCTGCCGGATCGGCGTCAGAAGCGTCCCTCGCGCTCGCACGGCGAGACCACGCCGCATCGTACCCATCAACGAGCAATACAACCTGCTCATCACAGGCAATCTCCAGCAGCTCTATGAGCACACCGAGCACCGAGTCAACCTCGTCCGCGCTCGCCACGTCACGCGCGACGCGTTCGATGTGACGCACCTTATCTCGAGCTAAATCCGGAGCCTCCAAGAGCGCCAACAAGCGAGCGCACTCGCCCGAAAGGGCATCGCGCACGACGCCGGCAACAGCGGGGCCACGCCTCGCAGCGCCAGAAAAGTCCAGCGATATCACCGGATAGCAAGCGTACTCATCCCGATAGCGCCCGCCGTCTGCATCCCAAATCTGAGCATCGGCAAACAAACGCTGACCAGCGCGACCGACCGCTGGACGCTCCAGAAAAGCCCTGAGCATCGACAAGTTCATGCTCTTGCCAAAACCCTCGGGTCGACAGCACACCACAACGGACGCGTCGCAGTCCAACACATCTGCAATAAACATGGTCTTGTCGACCAGCGTGCAGCAACCAAGAGCCTCCGCATAGTCATGCATGCCAATGGGTAAAGCCGCATCGTCGGCACAGCCGATCAAACGCACGCCAAAGTCGGCAGCACAACCATTATTTACCTGTTCAGACACCAAAACGTTCCCCCTAAATCGCAACACGATGCCAATTGTAATGACCGCCTCGCGCGTACCGATGTCGCCGCGCGATCATATCGGGCAACGGTAGGAACAAAGGCCTTGAGGGGGCATAACAAATCGTTGTGCAACAAAATGGGGCCCGATGCATTCGCACCGGACCCCGTCCTAACTCTTTAGTTATCTAGTAACCGAGAGGCTACTCCTCCGAGCCGTCCTCCCCAGAAGCTTTCTTCTGCTGATCGAGCTTATGCTTACCACTTACGATAGACGTAGCGCCCAGTGTGGCCAAGCTCGCGCTGGCAAGGCTCGCCATCACAATCAGATCGCCCGTCTTGGGCATGTTGCCGCCCGAGGACTTGGTCGTTGTAGTCGTCGTGGTGGTCACCGTTTTGGAGTCATTTTGCTCCTGGTTCTGGTTGTCGGTGTTGCCCTTGCCGCCGTCCTCGCCCTGCTGCTTTCCGTCCTCGGTCTTGCCCGTATTCTCGTCCTTATCCTCAGATTCAGACTTCTTACCATCGTCCTTCTTCTGAGCGGACTTGTCGTCCTTCTCCTCAGAGCTAGAACCCTTATCGGATTCGGTCTTCTCGGAAGCCTTGTCCTTAGAGTCGCCCTTTGCGGCCTCGGTCTTTTCCGTGGAAACCTGATCAGAGTTGTCCTTGTTCTGGGCCGAGCCGTTATTGACGCCAGCCATCAGCGAAGAGCCCAACGTAGAACCAAGCTGCACGGAGAAAGAAGGCTTCTTGTCCGGCGAAGCAACGGGGGCGTCCGGCGCCTTATTCGAGTCGTCCTTGGAAGCATCGGAATCAGGGGTTGCGTCAGAGCCGGAGCCGTTGTTAGAGCCGGTGTCAACGGACGAATCGCTCGAGCCGGTGGAAGAGTCAGAGGAACCTGCGTCGGTCGAACCAGAGGCGGCGCTGTCCGTATTGCCGGCAGAGCTTGAAGACGAATCGCCCGCAGCAGAGCCGTTCGAATCGGAGCCGTTCGAGGTAGAGCCGTCGTTGGTAGTGCCACCAGCAGAGCCATTACCGTCAGCATCGGTCGAGGGCGCATCCATCCTGTCATCGTTGGCATCGTCACTCGAGTCGTCATTCGAATCAGGTGTCGGCGAGGGCGCCGGCGCAGGCTCGGGCTGCACGGGCGTCGCAGCGGCCGCCTCGTCCTCGGCGATATAAACCAAGCAGTCCTTCAGCTCATTCTTATAACGATTCTTCCAGCCCTCATGATACTGGGGCTGGCTCGAATACTTGGTGGCGACATTGTTGACCACGCTATTGGAAAGCGCCGTCACAAACTCGCGGTCGGACATATCGTTGGAAAGATTCGCCCAGCGGAAAAAGTCCCTGCAGCCACCGGTGCCGCACATGTTGGTGATGCTCCACACCATGCCCTTAACACAGTCGGCGCGGCCGGAGATATCAATGCCCAGGCCGCTCTTGAGCCACGCCTCGGTCACTGCATAGTACGAGTTGTACGCATAGGCATCTTGAAGTGCAGAGAATTCAACAGGATCGGTGTTGTAAGCAACCTGGAAAGCCTCCTGCGCGATACGGCCCAGCTCGGTGAGCTGACCGTTCTCGGACATGGGATTGTTCGCGTTGGAAATCTCGCTGCCGCGATCAATCGCATCCTTGAGCATGCTGTATTTTTCGGGGTTGTAGTTGTAGGCCTGCTTCATAAACGGAATGAACGACCAACGACGGTCGAACTGGTAATAACCCAGCGCGTTATAGCCGTCACCGTACGAAAAGCCCTGGTTGTAGTTGCCATGGCTCTCGTACTTGGTAAAGTACTTCATCTCGGGAGTCACGTTGACAAACGAGACACCCTGGACCGACCTCAGCACGCCCGAGAAGGACTGCTGGGTGTAGAGACCCTTATCGATATCGGTGGCATCCGAGGCAACGCCCGGCGTGGGCTCCTCGGCAGCGGCGGGTGCCGGCGCGGAAACGGCGCCAAACGAAAGCGCCAGCGTCAGGCCCGCGACAATAGCAGAATGCTTGGGCTGCATAAGATCCTCCCTGCATTGGTGTAGTTAAAGTGCAGTTTGCAAAGATAGAATTAAGTATTGCAGCTCGCCCGTTGTTGCACAACAACCACTCGGTAAACGGCAACAACCCTCCGCGAAATCTTAAGGAATTGCGCTCAACCTACAGCTTAATGTCAAAGTTGATCTCGGGGACGGCGGCTAGGTCGGCCAACGTCACACCGTCGACGTACTTTTCGATCACGTCGTCCAGACCACGCCAGAACTTGACGGTCGAGCAAAGATCGCTGCGAGTGCAGCTGTTGTCGATGCCATCGCACGCCACCGGAGCCGTGCTGCCTTCAACGGCACGCAGGATGTCGCCGGCACGCACCTCAGCGGGGTCCTTGGCCATCATGTAGCCGCCGCCCTTGCCGCGCACGCTCTTAAGCAGGCCCGCCTTCATGAGCGGACGGACCAGCTGCTCCAAATACTTTTGCGAGATATGCTCGCGGTCGGCGACCTCGCGCAGGGCGATTTTGCCCTCGACGTCACCAAGCGCTGCGATATAGATCATCAGACGGAGGGCATAGCGGCCCTTAGAAGAAATGAGCATACCTACCCTCTCGTCGTAACCGGGACAAAATACCAGGCTTGTTTGTCCCAAATCTTATGCACGCGGGGCAAACAAACCTGATTATTATGTCCCACATCTAAAAAGTCGAGTGGATTAGTCGGGTTTTCCCTTGACTAACGCCGAACCCATAGTAACTTTATTCCGAGAAGATTCCTAGGGTTTAGTACACCTATGAGTACACCATATACAGAGAGGGACAGCATGAGCGCAAATCCGCTGCTTTCCATCGAAGGTCTGACCGCCTCCGTGGACGAGAAGACCATCCTCCACAACGTCAACCTCAACGTCGCCGCCGGCGAGACCCACGTGCTGATGGGACCCAACGGCGCCGGCAAGTCCACCCTCGGCCACCTGGTCATGGGCGACCCCGTCTACACGGTCAACGACGGCCGCATCGTCTTTGACGGCCAGGACATCACCGAGCTCACCACCGACAAGCGTTCGCGCGCCGGCCTGTTCCTGAGCTTCCAGGCCCCGGTCGAGATTCCGGGCGTGCCACTGTCGAGCTTTTTGCGCGCCAGCATCGCCGGCCGCCCCGGCCTGGAGATGAAGGGCAAGGAGTTCCGCCGTCGCGTCAAGGAGCTCGCGGCCGAGCTCAACATGGATACCGCCTACCTCAACCGCGAGCTGGGCGTGGGCTTCTCGGGCGGCGAGAAAAAGAAGGTCGAAATGCTCCAGCTTCTGCTGCTGCAGCCCAAGCTCGCCATCCTGGACGAGACTGACTCCGGCCTGGACGTCGACGCCCTTTCCACCGTCAGTCATGGCATGGACGCCTACCGCAAGAGCTGCGACGGCTCCATGCTCATCATCACGCACAACACGCGCATCCTGGAGCACCTGGATGTCGACCGCGTCCACGTTATGGTCAAGGGCCACATCGTGCGCGAGGACGACGCCTCGCTGATCCCCTGGATCGACAAGAACGGCTTTGAGACCTTCGAGCGCGAGGCCGCCGAGCAGCGCGCCCAGGCCGAGGCCGCCGCTGCCGAGCAGCAGGCGTAAAGGGGCGACGCAATGACCAAGAACCGCACCGAGGTCGCGGACATCGACCGCAGCCTCTACGACTTCACCTATGGCGAGGAGGGATTTGAGCGCCTCGACGCCGGCATCACGCCCGACATCGTGCGCGAGATCAGCGCCAAGAAGGACGAGCCGCAGTGGATGCTCGACCTGCGCTTAAAGTCCCTCGAGATCTTTAATCGTTTTCCCGACCCGACGTGGGGCCCCTCCATCGAGGGCCTGGACATGGATAACATCGTCACCTATGTCAAGCCCAACACCGACCAAAAGCACGACTGGGAGTCGGTGCCCGACGACATCAAGAGCACCTTTGAGCGCCTGGGCATCCCCGAGGCCGAGCGCAGCTATCTGGCAGGCGTCGGCGCGCAGTACGACTCCGAGCTCGTCTACCACAACATGCAGGACACGGCGTCTAAGATGGGCATCGTCTACTCCGGCATCGAGGAGGCCCTGCACGACCCGCAGTGGGAACCGCTCATCCACGAGAAGTTTATGACGCTCATCCCGCCCACCGACCACAAGTTTGCGGCCCTGCACGGCGCCGTATGGTCGGGCGGCTCGTTTGTCTACGTGCCCAAGGGCACCAAGCTCGACTTCCCGCTGCAGAGTTACTTCCGTCTTAACGCCAAGGGCGCCGGCCAGTTTGAGCACACGCTCATCATCGTCGAGGACGATGCCGACCTGCACTTCATTGAGGGTTGCTCCGCGCCCAAGTACAACGTGGCCAACCTCCACGCCGGCGCCGTCGAGCTCTTTGTGGGCAAGCGTGCGCACCTGCGCTACTCTACCATCGAGAATTGGTCCAAGAACATGTACAACCTCAACACCAAGCGTGCGCGCGTGGACGAGGACGGCGACATCGAGTGGATCAGCGGCTCCTTCGGTAGCCACGTGGGCTACCTCTACCCCATGAGCGTGCTCAGCGGACGCCGCGCCCGCTCGAGCTTTACCGGCATTACCTTTGCCGGCGCCGGCCAGAACCTGGATACCGGCTGCAAGGTCGTGCTCAACGCGCCCGATACTTCGGCAACCGTCGAGACCAAGGGCATCTCCAAGAGCGGCGGCATCCAGACCTTCCGCAGCTCCATCGTGGCCACGCCCAAGGCCGAGGGTTCCAAGGCAACCGTGAGCTGCCAGTCGCTCATGCTCGACGACCAGAGCCGCTCCGACACCATCCCCGCCATGGACATCCGCGCCAAGAATGTCGACATCGGCCACGAGGCCACCATCGGCCGTATCGGCGACGATAAGGTGTTCTACCTGATGAGCCGCGGTATCTCGGAGGAAGAAGCCCGTACCATGATCGTCAACGGCTTTGCCAACCCGGTCTCCAAGGAGCTACCGCTGGAGTACGCCGTCGAGATGAACAACCTGATCAAGCTCGAGATGGAAGGAGCGATCGGATAATGAAACAGACCACGAACACCGCTGCTACCACCCTTGAGCAGGTCAATGCGATGCCGGCTGCCACATGGGGCTGGCTGAAGATGAACCAGACCAAGCTCGAGCTCTCTGACGAGCTTGCCGCCGCTCCCGCCGAGACCGTTAAGGTTGAGGGCTTGGACGAGCAATTTGCTGGCGTGGCAGACGCGTTCGACGCCGCCATGGACGCCATGGCCGAGCGCTTCCCCGAGCGCCGCGCCTCCGCGCCCGGCGATGCCGCCGACCGCGCCCGCATCACGCCCGAGACCGAGCTCGACGTGCCCGCCACCTCCGTCTACCAGGCCGGTGCCATTAAGCTGGAGGAGGAGCTCTCCCCCGCTGAGGCCTTCGAGACTGGCATGGGCGAGGCTGCCTACACCTACCTGGCCGACCACGCCACCAAGCGCGTCGTCATCGATGTGCCCGCATACAAGCACGCCACGGTTACCGTGCGTGTGAGCGGTGTCGATGCCGCCGCGGCCATCGCCGCCATCGACGTCGTCGTCCGTCCCCAGTCGACGCTCGACCTGCAGATCGCCCTGGACTCCCCCGTTGCCGGCGAGGGCGTCGTGGGATCCGTGCTGCGCGTGTGCGCCCACGAGTACGCCACCGTCAACGTGACCTGCACGCAGACGCTCGACGATAGCTGGATCGCGCTCGACGACACCGGCCTGTTCCTGGACGAGGGCGCGCGCGTCAACGTGCAGCACACCGTCCTGGGTGCCGGCGCCAGCGCCACCGGCCTTGCCGGCGACCTGCTGGGCGATACCGCCAAGGTCACCATCGATACTGACTACCTGGGCGCCCGAGAGCAGGTGCGCGACTTTAACTACGAGCTGCGCCACCGCGGTCGCAAGACCGAGTGCGAGATCGACGCCAACGGCGTGCTGACCGGCACGTCCAAGAAGGTCTACCGCGGCACCATCGACCTCGTGCACGGTTGCAAGGGTGCAACCGGCACCGAGCGCGAGACGGTGCTTTTGGCCAACAAGGGCGTCGACAACAAGACCGTTCCCGTCATTCTCTGCGACGAGGACGACGTCGCCGGCAACCACGGAGCCACCATCGGCCACGTCCGCGACGAGCAACTGTTCTACCTCGCCTGCCGCGGCCTTGACCAAAACGCCGCCGAGGACCTGTTCGTCCGCGCCAAGCTGGAGGACGCCGCACTTTCCGCCACCGACGAGCGCACCCGCGCCGCCGTCGTCCGCCTGGGCAACAACCTGATCGACAACTTTGAAGAGGAGCTCGCATGATCGACACCGAGCACGTTAAATGCGACACCTGTACCGCACCGGAGCCTATGGAGCTCGACGCCAGCGACGAGGCCTCGCGCGGCTGGCCTACCGTCGACATCGAGACTAATCCCTACAAGGCGCAGTTCCCGCTGTTCCAGCAGCACCCCGAGATCGCCTTCCTCGATAGTGCCGCTACCGCGCAGCGTCCTGCCTGTGTGCTCGACGCCGAGCGCGACTTCTACCAGCGCATGAACGCCAACCCTCTGCGCGGCCTGTACTCGCTGTCCGTCGAGGCCACTGAGGCTATCGCGAAGGTGCGCCAGCAGATCGTCGACCTCATCGGCGCTGCCCAGGCCAACGAGGTCGTCTTCACCCGCAACACGAGCGAGTCGCTCAACCTGGTCGCCAAGAGCTTTGCACCCACAGTCCTCGAGCCGGGCGACGAGGTCGTCATCACCATCATGGAGCACCACTCCAACCTGATTCCGTGGCAGCAGGTCTGCCGCGAGACCGGCGCCAAGCTCGTCTACCTCTACCCCACCAAGACCGGTCAGCTCACCACCGAGGAGGTTCTTGCCAAGGTTGGTCCCAAGACCAAGATTCTGGCCGTGGGTCAGGTCTCCAACGTGTTGGGAGTCGAGAACCCAGTCAAGAACCTCGGCAAGCTCGTGCACAAGTATGGCGGCTACCTGGTCGTCGACGGTGCGCAGTCGCTGCCGCACATGCCGGTCGATGTGGCCGACCTGGGCGCCGACTTCTTTGCCTTTAGCGCACACAAGGCTATGGGCCCCATGGGCATCGGCGTGCTGTGGGGCAAGATGGACCTGCTCAACGCCATGCCGCCCATGCTCACCGGCGGCGAGATGATCGACTCTGTTACCGAGCAGGACGCCGTCTGGGCGCCCGTTCCCGAGAAATTCGAGGCCGGCACACAGGACGCCGCCGGCATCTTCGCCACGGGTGCGGCACTCGACTACCTGGTCAACACGGTGGGTTACGAGAACATCCAGGCACGCGAGCAGGCACTCGTCCACTACCTGATGGGCGAGCTCATGCAGCTCGACTTTGTCCAGATCATCGGCTCCATCTATTGGGACAACCACCACGGCGTTGTGAGCTTTAACGTCCGCGGCATCCACCCGCACGACGTCGCGAGCATCATGGACATGGACGGCGTCTGCATCCGCGCCGGTCACCACTGTGCACAGCCGCTGCTCACCTGGCTGGGCGTCGAGAACCTTGCCTGCTGCCGCGCCAGCGTGGCCTTCTACAACGACAAGGCCGACATTGACAAGTTCATCGCCGGCCTGCATCACGTTTGGAGCACGTTCAATGGGTAATCTGTACACCTCCACCACATTTATGGAGCACAACTCGCACCCCGACTACAAGTACGAGATGGATGCTCCCACGCACGAGCACGACGGCATCAACCCCAGCTGCGGAGACGAGCTCACTCTGCAGCTGCGTGTCGAGAACAACGTGATCGAGGAGGCCTCCTTTACCGGCCACGGCTGCGCCATCAGCCAGGCCAGTGCCGACATCATGGCCGATCTCATCACCGGCGAGACCGTCGAGGAAGCTCGCCGCCTGGCAGAGCTCTTCCTCGCCATGATCCGCGGCGAGAAGCTCTCCGAGGAGGACCTGGAAGACCTGGACGAAGCCGCCCAGCTCCAGGACATCTCGCACATGCCCGCCCGCGTCAAATGCGCCGAGCTCGCCTGGCGCACCCTCGACGGCATGCTCGAGGGGCAAGCTAGCCAGTAGCGGATGCCCCAGATCAAAGGGTTTGATTGCCGAGCCGCCCAATACGGGTGGCTCGGCTTTTTCATAACGCCTCGGACACACAAGGTCCGCGCACCCGGCGCCCCGTCTGTCATTTATCACACGGCCAACCGCGAACACGAGCGTTTTCCCCAGTACAAAAAGCTTGGGGCAGGGCCACGGGCACTCTAAGCAAAGTGCCAAGCCCCGTCCTGCTGAGCTTCGGCACGCCTCGCGCCTGCCGCAGAAGGGTCCCCTAGGGTGCGGCGTGCATTTTTGCGAGTATTCAGCACGCCAAGCCGTGTGTATACGCATCGGAAGCGTTAATCAACATCTCAAGTCGCCTTTATATAGCGATTTAGAACAAGCATCGAGGTCTCAGGGGGCGCAAACATGAGCTTCGGAGGCTCATCGGTAGGCACAAATAGCTTCGGAGCCCGTATGTTTCAAGATTGCGACGGTGCCGACAGTACCACGATGTTGAATACTCCGCTTTTTGCACGGAGTAGACGGGGGTAGGCACAGGCAAAACCGAACTAAGCCGTTATTTTATGCATGAAGGCGACCGTTCTATGCAAATCTAGATGCGCAGTTACCGTACCAAGCTTTTAGAACAAAGGTTGTGGCGTATGGGCGACCCCGGTTGCGGTGCACAGGCGGCCCTACACCAC
>CABRZJ010000015.1:0-30737 GCA_902475425.1 uncultured Collinsella sp. | reverse complement strand
AGGTCAGGCACCTAGTGCCTGACCTTTTTTGTTTTAATCACCATGATTATTTTGCTTAAAGTAACAACGTTCCCGATCGATGTAATCACCGAATCAAAACGTGTACATTAGCCACCAAAATCGACATTTTTCGACATGTTTGGAGGCTGATGTACACGAATGCGAAATCCCCCGCCGCCTAAAAGCACCTTCCACATGTCTGGACTCTCTATGGCTGCGCTGGATAGACATCGCCGGAACGGGTATAGTATCGAAAGTTTTGTCGTTAACCAGCGGGGGAGTCCTGTGGGCATCAAAAAGAAGATCAAAAAGGAGCTTATCGGCACTTCCGATTACCCGTCGAATAAGATCTTTACGATCTCCAATTTCATCACCTTTACGCGCCTGATCCTCACCCTGGTATTTCTGTACCTGTTTGTGACGGATAACAACCGCGTCATCGCCATCGTTATCTACGCCGTTGCCGCCTCCACCGACTGGATGGACGGTCAGATCGCCCGCATGACTAAGACGGTCTCGTGGCTCGGCAAGGTCATGGATCCCATTTGTGACCGTGCGCTGCTGTTCACCGGCGTGCTGGGACTGGTGGTTCGCGGAGAGCTGCCCATCTGGGTCTGCGTGCTCATTATTGGCCGCGACATCTATCTGGGCATCGGCACGCTTATCGTGCGCCATTATCACCGTCGCCCCATCGATGTCGTCTTCCCCGGAAAGATTGCCACAGCGCTGCTCATGACCGGCTTCTCGCTCATGCTACTCGGGTTCCCCGTTATTGACGGCCTGCATCTTTTGCCTTCAGCCCTTACGGCCTTCCCAGGCCTCAACGGAAGCTCGGTGCCCCTCGGCATCTTCTTTGTGTACGGCGGCGTGATCTTCTCCATGCTCACGGCTGTCATCTACTCCATTAAGGGCGGAGCGGCCATTAAACAGGCTCTCATGCATCCCGAAGACGAGGACATCGACTTTCTGAACCCTGAAATCGAAGACTGATTCGTTGGGGTATGATTACGTACGGTTCATTATTTGCGGCACGTCCGCGATAAGTTAGGGGTTGTCATGGACAACATGGTTAACAATATGCCTCAGAATGATAAGACTGCTGACGCTACCTGCGTATTCCGCGTGCCTTCAGGCGACGTCACCGTTCCCGACCTCATGGCCAACGTGCGCATCACCGCCCCCGTTCTGTCCATCGTCAAGGGTCCGCAGACTGGTGCCGCTTTTGAGCTCGAGGACGACGTGACCACCATCGGCCGCGATCCTGCAAACGGCATCTTCCTCAATGACATGACCGTTTCGCGCAGCCACGCGCGCATTATTCGCGAGGGCCTCGGCGCTCGCATCGAGGACTTGGGCTCGCTCAATGGCACCTGGGTCGACGGTGCCATCGTCAATGCAGCCCCGCTGCACGACGGTTCTTCCGTCCAGATCGGTACGTTTACGCTCATCTACCACGAGAGCACGCCGGAGCGCATCGAAACCGGTGAGTAGGGCATGGCCGAACGCAACTATCTGAGTATCGGCCAAGTCGTCAACCTACTTCGAGGCGCATACCCCGATCTTTCGAACTCAAAAATTAGATTTCTAGAGGATGAGGGGCTCATTACCCCTCATCGTACGCCTAAGGGATACCGTCAGTACTCCAAAGAGGACGTTGATCGCCTGGAGGTCATCCTGCACTTGCAGAAGACCCGCTACATGCCGCTCAACGTGATTAAGCAGCGCTTGGAAAACGCCACGGACCTGTCAACGCTCGCCTACGAGGTGGGCTTGCTGTCCGATGTTCCGCTCAAGACGGAGCCCAAGGAGACTAAGCAAAAGCTGCATCCCATCGAGACCATTCCCGATATGCTGGGCGTCGAGATTTCGTTTATCCGCTCGCTCGCCGAAAACGACCTCATTCGCATCATCAAAAGCCCGCAGAACCGCGAGCTCGTCGATGGTCGCGATTTTCCGATCATCCGTTACTGCTCCGAGCTGTCGCGCTTCCATATCGAGCCACGCAACCTGCGTCAGTACGTATCTTCCGCTAACCGCGAGTCCTCGATGTTTGAGCAGGTGCTCGTGAGCATGCTCGGAATGGATACCTCCGATGACGAGCGCGACGCCAAGCTCGAGCGTGCGTTTAAGAAGCTTCACGACCTGACGGAGGGCGTGCACACTGCGCTGCTCAAGAACCGCGTTTTTGAGTCGCTCAACGCCGTGGTCGAGGACGCCGACATCGATGCACTCGATGAGGAAATCACGCGTTCCGAGTCCAACAAGGCCAAAAACGAAGAGCCAGCCGCGCCGGTTTCGCACGAGGATTCTCTCGTAAAGCCGCTCAAAGTCGTCGCCCCTTCGCAATCCGGCGCCGCCACCGCGGGCAAATAAACGCTGCTGAAATTTCGGCAACCCATTGAAAGGTCATGCAATGTACGACTTCGAATCTCAAATCGTCGACATCCCCGACTATCCCGAGCCCGGAGTCATCTTTAAAGACATCACGCCGCTCTTTGGCAATCCCGAGGCGCTCAAAGCCATGACCGATGCCCTCGCCGAGCACTTTGCCGGCATGGGAATCACCAAGGTCGTGGGTCCCGAGGCTCGCGGCTTTATGGTTGGCGTACCGGTGGCTGTAGCCCTTGGCGCCGGCTTTGTTCCCGCACGTAAACCTGGCAAGCTACCGCGCGAGACCGTAAGTCAGAGCTACGAGCTCGAGTACGGCACCGATTCAATTGAAATCCATGCCGACGCTATCAGCTCTAAAGATACCGTGTTGATTCTGGACGACTTGGTCGCGACGGGCGGAACCGTCGAGGCAACAGGTAAACTGGTGCGAGATATGGGCGCAAAGCTTGTTGGTTACGGTTGTATCCTTGAGCTTGCGTTTCTCAACCCGCGCGAGAAGCTCACACCGTCTAATGACGATGTGGAGCTCTTTAGCCTGGTGACGGTGGACTAGCCGTTACCCTTAGTTACTGGAAAGGAAGCTACATGCGCACAGCAAACACGCACAAAAACATGGCACGCTGCGCTGCTACGGCAACCCTCGCTTGTGTTTTGGGCTTGGGCCTCGCGGCTCCTGCCTACGCCGATACCGCATCCGACCTTGCCTGCGCTCGTACGAAGCTCGAGCAGATCGGTACCCAAACTCAGCAGATTTACGATGAGCTCGCCACGCAGACACAGGCGCTCGATCAGACTGCCGGCGAGATCACGCAAAAGCAGCAGGAGATCGCCGATGGTCAGGCTAAGCTCTCGACCTATGTCGCCGGCGAGTATAAGACCGGCGGCCTGAGCTTGCTTCAGGTTCTGACGGGTGTCGATGACCTGAGCGATATGCTCAACCGTCTGTTCTACTACGGCAAAGTTTCCGATAAGCAAGCTCAGACCATTCAAGAGGTCAAGGAGCTTAAGCAGCAGCTCACCGATAAGCAGTCCGAGCAGGAAAAGAACGTCGCCGCCACGCAAAAGAAGGTCGACGAGCTTAACGCCCAGCAGGCTGAAGCCCAGAACGTCGTAAACTCCCTGGATTCGCAGCTGCAGGCCGAGCTTGCCTCCGAGGCCGAGGCCAACGCCGCGCTGCAGGCCGGCATCAACGCCAGCACCGCCGAGAAGGCCACGGTGAGCAACGAGACTGCCGGTACGACCGAGAACACCAACAACGGTGGCCAGACCAGCAATAACAACAACCAGGGCGGCAACACTCCGGCTCCTACGCCGGCACCTGCTCCGACGCCGCAGCCCTCCACGCCTGCTCCGGCTCCGACGCCTTCTGCTCCGAGCCAGTCCGTCGATGGCGGTTCTGTTGTCTCGCGTGCATACAGCAAGCTTGGTTGCGCCTATTCCTGGGGCGGAATTGGCCCGAACAGCTTCGACTGCTCTGGTTTTGTAAGCTATTGCCTTACTGGTCGCTATTGCCGCCTGGGCACCACGGGCACCTTTATGGGCTGGACGCGTGTGTCCGATCCGCAGCCCGGTGACGTTGTAGTCAACTCGTACCACACCGGCATTTACATCGGTGGTGGTCAGATGATTCATGCGTCCGACTACAACACGGGTGTTATCATCAGCTCCGTTGCCGCCGGCATGAACAACAACTACATTTTCGTGCGCTACTAAGTATTCAGATAAAGCAAACGGATATGGACCTCGTGGCTTTGAGTCATGGGGTCCATTCTTTTGCCTTTCGTGCAGTCCGCTATCTAGTTTTGAATACTAGATAGCGGCCCAATCGGTCTGCAAGATGGCTATAATTGAATGGGAACGATTAGAAAGGACCCTCTATGAGCTGGGCACTTATCTCCGATTCAAGCTGCAACCTTCGCGATTGGCAACCGACCGCGCCCCATACCATCTTTGCATTTGCGCCCCTCAAAATTCGAGTGGGGGAGCGTGAATTCGTCGATGACCTTTCGCTCGATGTTCATGAGCTCAACTGCGCTGTTCAGGCGGAGACGAACGCTTCTTCGAGCGCTTGTCCCAGCGTAGGGGAGTGGGCCAAGCTCTTCAAATTGGCAGACAAGACCATCTGCATGCCGATCTCTGAGGGCGTGTCGGGCAGCTACAACGCGGCAGCCACGGCTCGCGATATGGTTCTTGCCGAGGAGCCCGACCGACAGATTCATCTAGTCAATTCACGCGCAGCTGGCGGCAAAATGGACCTCATTTTCTTGCTGTTCGACCGCTATCTTGCAAGCAATCCGGATGTCTCATTCGAGGAAGCTTGCGCATACTTCGATAGCCTTGAGCAGAACAGCAAAATCCTCTTCAGCTTGTGCAATTACGAAAACCTCGCCAAAGCCGGACGTATCCCTAAGGCAGCCGGCGTTATTGCCAACAAGCTCAATATCCGCATTTTGGGCACGGCGAGCGAGGCCGGTAAAATCGAACTCGTCGGGCACACGCGTGGCGAAAAGAAGATGCTCAACAAGATCATCGATACCATGGAAGCCGAGGGTTTTGCCGGCGGCGAGGTCGTCATCGATCACGTTGAGAACGAAGCTGGAGCCCAGGCGCTTACTGACCGCATAGTCGAGCATTGGCCCGGCTCCAAAACCATCATCATGCCCTGTAACGGGCTAGATTCATACTATGCCGAAATGCATGGGCTCATTATCGGCTACGGCATGGGCGTGGCTTCGGGCAAATAAAGTCCAATCAAGCAAAAATACGGGCGGTACAAAGCGACAGATGGCTCTTTGTACCGCCCGTTTTATACGTCGGCTAGCTATTAAACCCGTTGAACTTGAGATAGCTCATCAAGTAAGCCTTCGAAACGAAGGACGATACCGCGCTACGCACAAGCAGCGACTCACGCGTTACCTGATGCGCCGTATCGGGCACGGGAGTCTGCTCGACGGAAAACGCCGCACGAATCGATGCCTCGAGCTGATCGACCACATAATCAAAGGCCGTCGGGGCATCGTAGCTCAAACGCTGAATGTTAAAGAGTGCCTGCACAGCAGCAATAGGTAGCACCTGCTTAAAGATGCAGATAGCGATCAGGCGGGCAATCTGCTCGCGGCCATATTGCTTTTTGACCGGAGCAGGCACTAGGCCGACCTTTACGTAGTTATTGATCATCGATGGCGTAATGATAGGCTGCTCAACGCAAATGAACAGCGGCTCCATCCACAGCGCAACATACTCAATAACCTGGTCGCGGTAGAGCGTCACATTGGGCAACTGGTCATAGCGCGGCAGACTCAACGTATTGAGTTTGCGCACGATATCGGACTGAATAAATGCATCGGGCAGCACAGTGGGCTGAATATCCTCAGGCTTAATGCTGACCGACGAATCAGACATCGGAATAACGTGTTTAACGTGGTTCATAAAGGTCCTCCGTTCATTTTCTATATTGTATTCTAGGTTATCTAGTTTTGCATACCATATAGCCTGCAAGAAAAATGGCGGGACAGTGCACTGATGCATCGTCCCGCCATTTAGTTAATAGATAACAACCTTACATAAGATATATTATCGTACTTATCCGCGGAGAAACGCGTATGCGCTCGTTGCTGCTATGGCTCCGTCAGAAACGGCGGTCACAACCTGGCGTAAGCGTTTGGAACGGATGTCGCCAGCAGCGAATAGACCTGGCGTGCGTGTCGCCATGGATTCATCAGTCAGAATGCCGCCATCAGGCGCCAGATCGACTAAATGCTCAACAAGCTCGGTATGGGGTTGCGTGCCGGTAAAGACAAAAATGCCAAACGAGCCAGGCTCAAATGACTCGGTATGAATTTCCCCGGATGCATTGTCCTTAAAGGCAATCGTCGTTGGCATCGCTTCACCAGAAAGTTCAACAATACTAGTTTGGTACCTAACTGTAATATTGTCCTTTTCGAGTACTTTCTGAACAACACCATCAGGCGCACGAAACTGGTCGCGGCGCAGCACGATGGTCACACTGCTGGCAATGTCAGACAGGAACAGAGCCTCCTCGCAGGCAGCATTGCCGCCGCCGATGACAAAGACCTGTTTGCCGCGGAAGAACATGCCGTCACATGTTGCGCAATATGAAACGCCACGACCGCGATACGTATCCTCGCCAACAAAACCAGCAGATCGCGGCGTGGCACCCATGCAAGCGATAACGCTCGAGGCCAGCGTATCGCCCATATCGTGATGCACCGTAAACAGCGCTGCATCGGCATCGTAATCGATACCCGTAACCATGCTCCATGCGACCTGAGCTCCCAAGCCCTCTGCATGCTGCTGAAAACGCTCGCCGAGTTCGGCGCCACTCAAGAGCGGAATGCCCGGATAGTTCTCGACTTCATTGGTCGTGGCGATCTGTCCACCCGACATGCCCTGCTCAATCACGGTCGTCGTCAGGTTGGCACGCGCAGCGTAAATGGCGGCAGCATAGCCCGCGGGGCCTCCACCGATAATCGCAACATCAATCGGCTGATCGGTAGTCATGAAGAATCCTCTCGTCGAAACGTTGTCGTTCTTTGCGCTCATACCCAAATTTACGTGAACATGACACTCATGCACTACAATGATAAATCGCGTAACAAAGCTGAAGGGGAGTTATCGATGGATCAAACGCAGACGAGCAATAGCGCTCCCCTGCCCATGCAAGCCACTCCCCAACCGGAGCAAATGACCGTTTCACCTGCACAAAAACCCCTGGTAACCATTGTGCACGCATCGGTTGGATCGGGCCACAAAGCCGCCGCCAACGCGATTGCACAAGCATTTGACCTTATCCGCGGCACCAAGGGAATCCCTAAGGATATTGAGATCGAAGTCCTAGATATCCTCGATTTTGGACGCATTAGGTTCGATGGTAATAAAACAGCAGCGTCGTTTACCGGCGCCACGCGTCCCATTTACGACCTGACCTGGCGATATACGCTTACAGGACATCTGCTCTGGGGCGGCGGCACAGCATGGTCACGAATTATGTTCCCCGCCTTCAACGAATACGTCCGGACCCGCAGGCCCATAGCCGTGGTCGCAACACACATTACGGCGGCCAACGTCGCTGTGGGCGCCCGCGTCATCACGGGTATCGATTACCCGGTCATCTGCGTACCAACAGACTATGAAGTTGAAGGCTTTTGGCCCCACAAGGACACCGACCTATTCTGCGTAGCCAACGAGTTTATGGCCGAAACGCTGCGCCCGCGCAAGGTTCCCGAGTCAAAGATCCGCATAACGGGCATTCCCATTCGTGCCGGTTTCGATTCAGATTACAAACGCGAAGATGAGCTCAGCAAGTTCAATCTCCCCATAGACAAAACCGTCGTATTGGTGATGGCCGGCGCCAGTTTGCCCCAACCATACGTGCGTTTCCGTGCCGCGATGGACCACACGCTCCCCTTCTTACGCAGCTTTGAGGACATGCACTTTGTCTTTTTACCGGGCAAGGATAAGGAATACGCCAACCGACTCAAAACGCTCTTCGACGCCATGAAGCTCGACAACGTGACGGTACTGGACTACGTAGATGACATGGCGGCCCTCATGCACGGCTGCGACCTGGCAATCCTCAAATCGGGCGGGCTCACCGTCACCGAGTGCCTGTGCGCGCATCTGCCGATGATCCTACTGGGCAAATCATACGGTCAGGAAAAGGCCAACACCACGATGCTTACCGGCATGGGCGCCAGCATGCACGTCACCACCGCACGCGAGCTCATCGTGACGCTTCGTCACCTGCACGACCACCCTGAGTCGCTCAAAGCGCTACTCATCAACGGCGAAGTACTACGCCGTCCACGCGCAGCGGAGGACATCGCCATCGCAACCATGGAGCTCGTAGGCAAACCCCAAAAACGTAAACGAGCCTTCTGCCGCTTCTACTGGGGCGAAAAACCAGCGCATATCCGCTAGCGTCTTAGCCTCCGCTGCTCGGCGGGAGCCGCCCATATATCATCCCGTGCTCAAACATTCTCGCTGCGCTGCGAAACTGCGCGTGGAACGATATATGGGCGGCTCCCGCCGAGCAGCTACGTTTACTTACTAGCAGCTACTTCGGTATCCCCTCCATTAGAACCTGCAAAGGTAAAACAGGAAAATATAAATACAGTAAGCCGATGCGACAAAGGATCCAACCCTTTGTCGCATCGGCTTATCAAAAAGAATGATTATTATTTTCAAGCGAGTAACCGCCCGCCCGCCTCTCACACATATCGTTCCACGCGCAGTTTCGCAGCGAGCGAAGCGAAGCGAGAATGTTTGAGCATGGAATGATATGTGTGAGAGGCGGGCGGGAGGGATACGAGCGCCCCTAGGCGACGCCGGAGGAGCCGAAGCCTCCGTTGCCTCGGTCGGTTTCGTCTAGTTCTTCTACTTCTATGAGGTTGACCGTGGGGACTTCTTGGATGACGAGTTGGGCTATGCGGTCGCCTTTGTTGATTTGGATGTTGTTGGAGGGATCCAAGTTGATGAGGATAACCTTGAGTTCTCCTCGGTAGTGGGCGTCGATGAGGCCCGGCGTATTGACTATAGACAGGCCCTGCTTAATGGCCAGGCCGCTGCGGGGCTGGACGAAGCCGGCGTAGCCATCGGGCAGGGCGATGGCCAGCCCAGTAGAGACCAGACGGCGTTCGAAGGGCTTCAGAATGCAGTCCTCGTTGGAGCGCAAATCCAAGCCGGCATCGGTGGGATGGGCGTATTTGGGAAGCTCGACGGTGGGGTCGAGACGCTTTATGTTGACGGTAATGTTGGACATGGAATCACCTTAGCTTGTCGAGCTCTTGCAGAAACTCATCGACGTCTTTGAAATCGCGGTAGACCGAGGCAAAGCGGATGTACGCCACCTTGTCGATCTTGGCCAAGCGCTTGAGTACCATGTCACCCAACTCATGGGACGTAACGGCCGTCAGCGTGCGAGAGCGCAGCTCGACCTCGATGTCATCGATAATCTCATTGAGCTTCTTAGTGTCGATATCGCGCTTGATAGTGGCGCGCATCAAGCCGACGAGCAGCTTATTGCGATCGAACCGCTGCTTGGTTCCGTCCGACTTAATGACCTCGATTGGGTCTTCGCATCGTTCGAACGTTGTAAAGCGATAGTTACACGAGCAACATTCGCGGCGACGCTTAATGGTGTTATTTGACTCCTGCATACGGGAATCAACGACGCGGGTATGTGCCTTGCCGCATTTGGGACAGCGCATGGTACCTCCTCTTAAACGATAACAAGGGTACCATGCGCAGCGCGATAATGATTACGAACGAGCAGGAACCTTAAGATGCGCACCGGCGGCGAGCGAACCATGCTCCAGATGATTGACGTTACGGATCATGTCGGAAGTCTCTTGCGTGGAAAGGCCTTCGATTGGATATTCCTCGGCAAGCGACCAAAGAGAATCACCAGACTGAACGCGAATGGTCTCATAGGTAACGTTGGAAACGGACTCGGCATACGCGGCGTGACGAGCGCTAAAGACCGACGTAGCGAGGACAAAGAAGAGCGTAAGCGCAACGGCAACGGCGACAATCGTCGGAACCTTCAGGGCAACGCGGCCCGGCGCGGCTACAGCCTGCTGATTGCGAGCAGGCTTTACGGTCAAAGGCTGAAAGCCGGAGCGGCCACCCTGAACAACCGTAAAAGTGTATTCTGCAGACGTCTCGAGCTTAAGGGCGAGGTTTCCCTGGACCATATTCGTTGCGTTCATCATGTTCTCCTCTCGCGTGTTTTGCTGAGAACAGTTTTATCAAGCCGCGCGGACAAAAATGTCTAGCGCGAGAACGAATGTTCGGTTATTATTATCTTCGAACAGTTGTTCCTGTCAAGCAAAATTCGAACATTTGTTTGACATGGGTAGAGAGGATGCCCTGATGGCTCGCAAAATTACCAAGCGTCAGCAGCAAATTTACGACTTCATCAAGGAATATCAGCAGGAGAAGGGTTATCCGCCCAGCGTGCGCGAGATGGCTTCTGCCGTGGGCCTTTCCTCCCCCAGCACCGTGCACGCCCATCTATCTGCCCTGGAGGCGCGCGGGCTACTCAAGCGCGATGCCACCAAACCGCGCGCCCTGGAACTCTTTAACGAGGACGGTTCCTCTGTCTCAATTTCTAAATCTGACGAGCCCACCGCACCTCGCGGAACGGTCTCGCTACCGCTCGTTGGTCGCGTCGCGGCTGGGATTCCCATTCTGGCCGAGCAGAATATCGAAGACACTTTTACTATCCCGACCGAAATCGCCACCGATCAGGGTTCCTTTATCCTTGAGGTGCATGGGAGCTCAATGATCAATGTCGGCATCTTCAATGGCGATTACATCATCGTCCGTGAACAAAAGAGTGCCATGAACGGCGAAATTGTCGTGGCCATGATTGATGGTTCAGCGACCGTCAAGACGTTCTACAAGGAGCAGGGACGCGTACGCCTGCAGCCCGAGAATGACACCATGGAGCCTATCTATGCAACGAATCCCGTTATCTTGGGCAAAGTCGTCGGCTTGATGCGCCGGTTCTCGTAATGCAAAAACGCATCACCATCTTTGATACCGTCCGCGGGTTTACGATGATTTCAATGGCAGGTTTTCACGCTTGCTACGATCTCGCCTACCTGTACGACTGGGATATGCCCTGGTTTACCCAGACTGTCTTTCAAGACATCTGGCGCGCCAGCATCAGCTGGGTATTTTTATTTATCGCGGGTTGGATGTGCACCCTTTCGCGCAACAATATCAAACGTGCCGCCAAATACGCCTTAGCAGCACTCGTCGTCTGGTTGGCAACAACACTTGTCTCAGTAGACGATTCGGTTAATTTTGGCATCATCTACTGCATGGCCGCATGTACCGGCATCGTGGCGTTGACCGATCCCGTCCTTAAGAAGATTTCGGCGAGATGGGGCATGTCCCTATGCCTTGTGTTGTTTGCCCTCACCTGGAGCATCCCCAAAACGATCTACCCTGTCCCCTACCTGGCGTGGCTGGGATTTCCAAGCCCTGGGTTTGTCTCAGGTGATTACTACCCCATCATCCCGTTTATCTTTATGTATCTTGCAGGATACTTCGCCGCACATATAGCGCAGGGAATCGATAAGAACGCCCCAAGCTGGGCCTACGCCAATCCCGTCCCGGCGCTCGCCAGCCTTGGACGTCATGCACTCCCCTTTTATCTGCTGCATCAGCCAATCATTCTGGGCATTTTGGAGCTCGTCTACTCGGTGCGATAACGCTCGAGCCGCGGCGCGATACGGGCCGGCAGCTTCGCCACAATGCGAACGCCGTCCTCAAGATATTCCTCATGCAAAAGGGTTCCCTGCTCATGCACCAGCGTGATGAGGGCGCCCTCGCGATACGGGATATCAGCAGAGAGCAACACATCGGTAGCAGCCGCCTCACGAGCAATACGGTCGACGAGATCGTCGAGTCCCTCGCCCGTCTGGGCCGAGAACAGCACGGCCTCGGGATAGCGACGACGGAAACTCAATCGATCAACGCTATCGAGAAGATCGATTTTATTGAACACCGTAAGCGTCAAACGCTCGCCGGCACCGATCTCGTCAAGAACGCGATCGACTGCCTCGAGCTGGCGCTCGTAGTCCTCGTCAGAGGCATCCACAACTTTAAGGATCAGATCGGCACCAAGAACCTCAGACAGCGTGGACTTAAAGGCATCAACGAGACCATGCGGCAGCTTTTGAATAAAGCCGACGGTGTCGGTGATCGTCATGCCGCGACCGCCGGGCAGGCGATACGAACGCGTCGTCGGGTCGAGCGTAGCAAACAGCTTGTCCTGCGAAAGTACCGTAGAGCCGGTCAGACGATTGAGCAACGTCGATTTACCGGCATTAGTATAACCGGCTAACGCGACGCGAAACGCCGGTGACTCAATGCGACTCTTAGATTGAACATCGCGACGCTGTTCAACCTGCTTGAGCTCACGACGAAGCGCGGCAATCTTGTTGCGAATCAAGCGACGGTCGACCTCGAGCTGACTTTCACCCTGTCCAAAGCGTGAGCCGATGCCACCGCGCGTCTGCTCCTTGGCAAGATGGCTCCACATGCCGCGCAGGCGAGGTAACAGATATTGAAGCTGTGCCAGCTGTACCTGCAGGCGTCCCTCACGCGTCTGAGCATGCAGGCCAAAGATATCCAGGATCAGTGCCGTACGATCGATAATCTTTACCGGCTCGCCCACGGCTTTCTCCAAATAAGATTGTTGCGAGGGCGTAAGGTCATCGTCAAAAATAACGACATCGGCATCCATGCGATGCACCAGGCCGCACAACTCTTCAACCTTACCGGAACCGATAAACGATTTAGGATATGGCTTTACCAAACGCTGTGACAAGCGTGCAACGCACTGGGCACCAGCCGTGTGGGCAAGACGCTCCAGCTCATCGAGCGAGCGATCGAGCGGCCATGCATTGTCGCGCCATTCAACACCAACCAAAATGGCACGCTCGGGCTCGGGTGCCGTGGGAACAAGGGGAAAACGGGCCATTAGACAGCCTCAATACGATGCAGGATGTCCTCAACGACCTCATCGATCGTAAACTCGTCCATATCAAACCACACGATACGGTCATCGCGCTTAAACCACGAAAGCTGACGTTTGGCATAGCGACGCGAACGCATCTTGATGAGTTCGCGAGCCTCATTCATAGAAATCACGCCATTGAAAGCATCAATGATCTCTTTATAGCCAATTGCCTGCATCGAAGTCAGGGCATCTCCCAGCCCCTGGTCCATAAGACCGCGAACCTCATCGACAAGACCCTGTTCAAACATCAGATCGACACGCAGGTTAATGCGCTCGTAGAGCACCTCGCGATTACGCGTCAGACCAAACCATAGAGCATGATAATGCTCGCGCGGAACACTAAACTGACTTTTTTGCTGTGCATAGGAGATACCATCATCATGCATCTCGAGCGCACGAATCACACGGCGCACGTTATGGGGATGAATAACAGCAGCCGATTCTGGGTCGCGCTCGGCAAGCAGGGCATGCAGTTCTTCCTCGCCAATACGCTCGGCAAGCTCCTGATAGCCCACACGGCGATCGTCCTCAAGTTCACCCGAGGGAAAGTCCATCTCATCGAGGGCGGCCTTGAGATACAGCCCCGTACCCCCGCAAAACACCGGTAGGCGGCCCACGCCAAGCAAGCGCTCAACATGTGCGCGAGCGTCAGCCTGATAAAGCGCAGCAGAATATGCCACACCCGGATCTACAATGTCGACAAGACGCAGCGGCGCCGTACACTCATCGGGCGTCATCTTTGCGGTACCGATGTCCATGCCGCGATAGATTTGCATCGCATCGCACGACAGTACTTCGGACGAAAGACGAGCGGCCAAACGGTCGGCAACATCACTCTTACCAACCGCCGTCGGACCGACGATCGCAACGGCGGAAAGACCTGCCCCGGAAGAAACCATTAGCGCGGCTCGCCCACAATGGAGCCGGACAAATACCAGGTCTTGGCAACATCAACGTCAACATCAACGATCTTGCCAACAAGCTGATCGATGCTGTAACCCTCGGGGATAGGCGCATGCACGGTCTGATTCTTGGGACTCTTGCCCAGCAGGACCGCATCGTTCTTCTTGCTCGTGCCCTCAATGAGCGCCGGCACCACAGTATGAAGCTCACCCTGGTTATACTCATGTGCCGTGGTCTCGATAACCTTAACCAGGCGGTTGAAACGCTCGAGAATAACCTCATGCGGCGTAGGATCTTCAATCTCTGCGGCCGGGGTACCGGCGCGCTTGGAATAGATGAAGGTATAGGCCTGGGCATAGCGGACCGTCTCGGCAAGTGAAAGCGTCTGCTCAAAGTCTTCTTCAGTCTCGCCCGGGAAGCCAACGATAATGTCGGTCGAGAGCGCGATATCGGGCATACGGTTGCGAATGCGATCGACCAGGCCCAAATAGTCCTCGCGTGTATAACGGCGATTCATCTCTTTGAGGATCCGCGTCGAACCTGACTGGACGGCCAAGTGCAGCTGCGGCATAACGGCAGGCGTTTCGGCCATGGCGTCGATGGTCTCGGGCAGCAGATCCTTGGGATGCGAAGACGTAAAGAAGATGCGCTCCACACCCGTATCGCCCACGGCACGCAGCAGATCGGCAAAACGCGGCTTACCAAACAGATCGCGACCATATGAGTTAACGTTTTGACCCAGCAGCGTAATCTCACGCACGCCCTGGCGCACCAAACCAGTCACCTCGTCGACAATCTCCTCGAAGGGGCGGCTCTTTTCGCGACCGCGCACGTACGGAACGATGCAATAGGTGCAGAAATTATTGCAGCCCGTCATGATGGGCACCCAAGCGTGATACTGGGTCTCGCGATGCCACGGCATGCTCATGGCATCCGTATCCTCATGCTCATTGGTGCGGATATGACGCTTACCATCAAGGAACGCCTCGGCAATGAGCTCGGCCACATGCGCGATGGAATGCGTGCCAAAGATAACATTGACGTTATCGACGTTGGTGAGCAGGCCCTCGCCATCGCGCTGCGCGATGCAACCACCAACAGCAACCACACGCTTGCCCGAAGGCGAAGGCGGCAGGCTTTTACAGGAATTGCACTGACCGTACAGGCGAGTATCGGCGGCCTCACGCACACAGCATGTCATGAAGACAACGATATCGGCATGCTCAAGATCGAGCGCCATGAGACAGCCATACGAATCAAGCAGACCGCTCACGCGCTCGGAATCGTGCTGATTCATCTGGCAGCCAAAGGTGCGGATAAAGTAGGTTTTACCGGCAAGAATATCGCGTACGGCACGCTGGTCCATGTGCATAAGTCCTAACGATGGAAGGGAGGCGAATCGAGGCAAGCAGAAGCTATGCCACAGGCTTAACATCATCCATGACGACGTTATCCATAGCAGCTCGATTGATCTGGTGAACGTAAATAGAAAGACGGATGGCCGTGCGCGACTCCCCGTTAATAAGGATGTCGGAGAACACGGGCGCGCAGGAAATATCAAAACCGGTTGGAATCAAAAAACCGCGCGCGATAGCCACAGCCTTTATGGCCTGGTTGACCGCACCAGCGCCGACACACTGGATGTTGACGGGTACACCATCCTTGACCATGCCGGCGATGGCGCCGGCAACGGACGCGGGCGATGATTTGCTTGATACCTTCAGGCAATCCATGAAGAAACTCCTGCGTTTAAAAGTACGTTTTAACTGCAATAACTGTATCGTACCGAGTGGACTCGGTAAAGGCACTATTCCTCTTTGGCAAGATCGAAGGTCACAGTGATTCGATCACGCGAAACACGAATCTTTGGGTCGCCGCAAAGGTTGAGATAGTACCGGGCGGCAAGGTCATTAAAGTCGCGCTCCACAGCACGCGAAAACTGTGCCATGTCATCCTTGGCAATACGTAGCCCGCGACGATCCTTCGCGAGATCGACAGGAGCCGGCGCATGCGAGGACGAATCACGCTCGCGCAGCAGACGCGCGGTCACACCGCGAACGGGCTTAATCTGCCCTGCCAAAATGCGATGTGCCGTGCGCTCGGACATCTCAAGACCCAAACCCGAGCAGATACGAATAAAGTCCTCGGCATCAGAGGCAAGGCCTAAACGATCGACAACCGGAAGCTCGCTCTCGTCATCAATAAACAGGAGACGAGACGTATCGAGCCGACTTGACGCCTGAGCATAAAGGGTCGCGGCAATCTCAGACGGAGAACCAAGATAGACATCGCAACCACGCAGCTCCTCGAGCGCAAACTCACAGGCAGCGCGAATAATATTATGCGGGCCGCGAGCACAGACATAACGTCCGTCCTCATCCTTGACGGCCTGGGGCCAGCTGGACTGATCGGCACGCTCACTGAGGCGGTCGGCTGCAACGCTCACCTTAAAGGCTGAACCAAGATCGACGCCGGACGTGACCACAAGGGCCTCGTCGGTGTTCTGCTTGATCGAAAACAATGCCATGCCACGACCGTGAACGCCCCAACGGTCCATCTTCATGCTCTCGAGCTTGGAGGTAACGCGGGCATCGAAGATTCGCTCTTGCATATCCTGCGGAACGCCCGAACCGTTATCCAAAAAGACAAGCGTGCGAACGCCATCTTCCTTGGTCGTGGCGAGATAGACTTTGTCGGCGCCGGCATCGCGAGCATTACGGAGCATTTCGATGACGATATCCTCAACATGCTGAATGTCGTGCTTTGCCTGGCGCCGCTCGGCCTCCGAAACGCGGAGGCGGACATACCCCTCGCCAAGGTTCTCCTCGACGCGAAGGTTGCCCTCCCCCGACATCGACGCGATAAATGAGATGAGCTCGTTCGCGTCGCTCATGTTATTTAGCGATATCGACAGAGCGGCTCTCGCGAATCACGACGACGCGCACCTGACCGGGATACTCCATCTCTTCCTCGATCTGATGGGCGATATCGTGAGCCAGGACCGTGGACTGGGCATCGGAGATCTTGTCAGGCTGAACCATAACGTGGACCTCGCGACCAGCCTGCATGGCATAGGTACGCTCGACGCCGTCATGGGAGTTGGCGATCTCCTCGAGCTTCTCAAGACGCTTGATGTAGTTCTCGGCAGACTCGCGACGGGCGCCGGGGCGAGAAGCAGAGACGGCATCGGCGGCCTGTACCAGGACATCGAGCACCGTGTTGGGGTCGACATCGGCATGGTGAGCCTCGATAGCGTGGACGATGACGGGCTTCTCGCCATAACGGCGGGCAAGCTCGGCGCCGATGACGGCATGCGGGCCCTCGACGTCATGGTCGATTGCCTTGCCCAGGTCGTGCAGCAGGCCGGCGCGCTTGGCGGTCACAACGTCCAGGCCAAGCTCGGAAGCCATCACGCCGCACAGGTCAGAGACTTCGAGGGAGTGCTGAAGCACGTTCTGACCAAACGAAGTACGGTAGCGCAGGGCACCAAGGGTCTTGACGATCTCGGGATGCAGGTCGTGAATGCCGGTATCGAAGGCAGCCTGCTCGCCAGCCTCGCGCACGCGCTGCTGAACCAGGTCGGCAGCTTTGTGATACATCTCCTCGATGCGGGCAGGGTGAATGCGGCCGTCGGCGATGAGGTTCTCGAGGGCAACACGGGCGGTCTCACGACGGACCGGGTCGAAGCTCGAAAGAACGACGGTCTCAGGCGTGTCGTCGATCACAAGGTTGACGCCGGAAACCTGCTCGAAGGTCCGGATGTTGCGACCCTCGCGACCGATGATACGGCCCTTGAGGTCATCAGAGGGAATGTGCACGGAGGTAACGGTGACCTCGGCTGTGTGGTCGGCAGCGCAGCGCTGAATCGCCAGGGACAGAATCTCCTGGGCGGTCTTGTGGCACTCGGCGCGAACCTGCTGCTCGGACTCGCGAATGATCGTGGCAGCCTCGTGGGTGACCTCACCGCGAACCTTATCGAGGAGCTCCTTGTGGGCGTCCTCGCGGGTAAGGTCGGCGATTCGCTCGAGCTCGGAGGTCTGCTTTGCGCAGAGCTCCTCGAGCTCACGGGAGCGCTTCTCGACCTGACCGGCCTGGCTGGACAGCTGATGCTCACGCTTGTCGAGGGCATCGTTTCGACGATCGAGGGACTCCTCGCGCTGCATCACACGGTTCTCGAGCGTACGAATCTCGCTCTTACGCTGCTTGTCCTCGGCCTCGGCGGCCTGCTTGTTCTTGATGATCTCCTCTTTAGCCTCGAGCAGAGCCTCTTTTTTGAGGGTCTCGGCCTGACGCTTAGCATCACCGATCAGGGACTCAGCCTGTGCGTGTGCCGACTGAATCTTTTCGTCGGCCTCGTGAAGACTACCCTGCTTGGCGGTGCGCATGTAGGCAATGGCGGCGATGGCACCCAAAACGATGCCAACGAGCGCTGCGATGATAGGCATGCTCACTCCTTTTTATGGATTCGTTACACAACAAAGCGAACCGTCCTTACGAACGGCTCGCGACATTTGAGCAATATGGGCGCAGCTTATGCGGGTCGGATACAGATAAACATATAAACAAACTCATCACAGATGAGCACATATCACAAAGCAAATGACAGTGTTTATCGTACGTTGAACCACAACAACTGTCAAATAAATGGCCCCGCCACGGCGGCTAAAACACGGTGAACGGCAGGGCCACAAAACGCATACGCCTAAACCGCACATTCCTCGCGTTCGGCATCGAGACGTGCCTTAACGGCATCGGCGGCGACGTGATACGAGAAGCCCTTGCCCATCAAAAACCGAACCAGTTTTTCGAATGCGCGCGTCTCTGGAACACGCCGCTTGGCGAGCAGGGCTGACGCACGCGCCAAATCGTCTTCGACGGCAAAATAATCCTCGGGATAACCGGGAATGTCATCGAGCACGACATGACGGCGCTTGAGCTCGGTCTCGATTTTGCGCTGTCCCCAACCGCGCCGCTTGCGCTCCTCGATAAAGTACGAGCAAAAGCGGCTCTCGTCTAAAAAACGATACTCGGTGGCGCGCTCGACGGCAAAATCTATCGCAGGCTGGTGAAAGCCGTAGCGAGCCAGCTTGTCACGGACCTCACCCGTCGCATGGTCGCGGCGCGATAACATATCGGTAACCATGGTAAGTGCACATTTACGCTCAATGAAATGCACCGCCTCACGGAAGTTGTCCCAATCACAGGGAAGATCGGGGCGGTTTTTGACATACAGCCGCGCGACCCGCACGGGAATCCAAATGGACCGCTCAAAACCGCCCTCAAGCTCACAATCGATATGTGCGCAAGGCTTTTTGGACGCATACCCGCTCGAGAACGAGGAGGCCGCCTTCTTATCGGGAAAGACGACCGTGGCCTCGGTCACCGTATACGACATGAGCGTAACCGCTACTCGTCGTCATCATCGAGCATGGCGGAACCATCGATGGCGTAAAACTCGTCAAGCTCCTCAGGCGCAGGCTGATCGGTCAGCTCGACCTCGGACGGAGCATCGTCATCAAACTCAAGCCCGCAGGCAAGGCGGACCTTATGCTCAATCTCGTCGGCGCAATCGGGGTGTTCGCGCAGGAACGCCTTGGCGGCCTCGCGACCGTTGCCGAGCTTGTCCTCGCCATAGGCAAACCAGGAGCCCATCTTCTTGCAAATGCCGCACTCGACAGCCATGTCCAGAATCGAGCCCTCCTTAGAGATGCCCGTACCGTACATGATGTCGAACTCAGCAGAACGGAACGGAGCTGCCACCTTGTTCTTAACGACCTTGGCACGCACGCGGTTACCGATAACCTCATCCTTAAGCTTAATGCTGTCGATGCGGCGAATGTCGATACGCACCGAAGAGAAGAACTTAAGGGCGCGGCCGCCCGTCGTGGTCTCGGGGTTGCCGAACATGACGCCGATCTTCTCTCGCAGCTGGTTAATGAAGATGCATGTCGTGTTGGACTTGGACAGCGAGCCGGCGAGCTTGCGGAGCGCCTGACTCATCAGACGAGCTTGCAAACCGACCGTGGTATCGCCGATCTCTCCCTCGATCTCGGCACGCGGGGTCAGCGCGGCGACGGAGTCGACGACGATGGCATCGATGGCGCCGGAACGCACGAGCATGTCAACAATCTCGAGCGCCTGCTCACCCGTATCAGGCTGGGAAATCAGTACCTCGTCGATATCCACGCCAATGCGCGCGGCATACGTGGGATCGAGCGCGTGCTCGGCATCGATAAATGCCACCACACCACCCATTGCCTGGGCTTCGGCCAGGATCTCGAGCGAAAGCGTCGTCTTACCGGAGGACTCAGGACCGTAAATCTCGACGATACGGCCGCGCGGCACACCGCCGATACCCAGAGCGGCATCGAGTGCCAGAGCGCCCGTGGGGATGGCCTCAACCTCAAGCTCGGGGCCGCCGTCACCATACCTCATGATGGAGCCTTGACCGAACTTCTTCTCGATCTCGGCCTTGGTGGTGGCGATCATCTCATCGCGCTCTTTACCCGTCGTGCGAGCATGAACGGTACGTACGGGACCTGAATTCTTGGCCATGAATAGCCCTCCTCTTAACAACCTGCATCGATAATAAACGAACGGCTGTTCGTGGTCAACCGTTCAGGCCAATCATATGCAGGCAGTCTTTCCAAAACCCAACCAAACGCCGACCAAACACTGACCAAATGCTTGACCACAAAGGGGCAAATAAGAACAAGAAAGGCAAAAATACACCTATGACCAGCGCAAACGCAAAATTCGTCAGGGGTCCCTATCTCCACAATTAAGGGGCCCGAAGGCCCCTTAAAACACGTCTATTCCATAGAGTTAAGCACAAGGGCAATGCGTCCCAATGCCTCCGCGACCGCATGGGCACGAACACACGAACGGTCGCCCTCATAGTGGCAGCGCACAGAGTCCACGACCGGCACTTCCCCATCAGCCGAGCGATACGCCCAGCCAATATAGAAAGTGCCAGCCGGATCGTCCTCAGTGCCGCCGCCGGGGCCGGCATAACCCGTTGCGCTCACTGCAATATCGCTCTGGTACAGCTCCAGCGAACGCGCCGCCATCTCGCGCGCGGTCTGATGCGACACCGCGGTATAGCGGTCGAGCGTCTCCTGATCAACACCTAAAACGCGATGCTTGATCTCATCGCAGTAGGTCACCGCACCGCCACGCAGCACCGCCGAGGCGCCCGGGATATCGGCAATCGTCGAGGCGATCATACCTGCTGTCAGCGACTCAGCCGTCGAAACCGTCACGCCCCGAGCGCTCGCGCGCTCGACAATATGACGCGCCAGCTCCTCGTTATGTGCGGAAATCTGCTCAAAAGAGTCCGTCATACCCACCTGAACCTAGACCGAAAAGACGATCTTGCGGCAGTTCCAGAAGTACTGGGCGCCCGAGATAACGGTCAGGACAACGGCAACGGCGTACAGGAAGCGCGACACCGAGTAGATGCCGAGCGTCAGCGCCAGCGGGCCAAGGTGCAAGCCGGCCATCGCAAAGACGCACAGGTAACCGCAGATGGAGACCATCGTGGTCGCCGTCTTGTACTTCCCAAGCTTATCGGCGGCAACGACCACGCCGGCGGCACTCGCAACCATGCGCAGGGCGCTTACCAACAACTCGCGGAACAAGATGATGAACACGGACCAAACCGACACGGCGCCAAAGTCCAAGAACAGCAGCAAGGCCGAGAACACGAGCAGCTTGTCGGCAATGGGGTCCAAGAATTTACCGAAGTCGGTAATCTCATTGCGCGAACGCGCCAGATAACCGTCGACCTTATCGGTGCACGACAGGATAACATACAGAATGAAGGCTGCAGCGGCGAGCGGGCCGTCGAAGGTGCTCCAATCTGTACCGGCAACACTCGTGTGAGAAAGCGCCGACACGATCATGAACACCGGGATAAAGACGATGCGCACACACGTCACGATGTTGGCGGGCGTCCAAACACTCGTCAGTTCCTTATTGCTCTCGTTTGTCACGATGCTCTCCTACTCCACAACATGGCCGATAAGCTCATAGCAGAAGCTATCGGTAAACTCGACCGTCAGAATATCGCCCACGGACGCCTCGCTGGCGTCCAAGTGCACCGCGCCATCGGAATCGGGCGCCTGGAACCAAGCATGGCCGATCAGCTCGGCGCCGTCCTCGGTCTCCTCGATGCCGTCGACGATCACCTGGGCGCGCTCGCCCACATGTGCGGCGGTGGCGGCAAAACCGAGCGACTCGGCCAGGTCCATGGCCTCCTGGGCGCGCTCGAGCTTGACCTCCTCATCGACCTGACCCTCCATCTTAGCGGCCAGGCTGCCCTCCTCCTGCGAGTAGGCAAAGACGCTCGTGTAGTCAAAGCCGACGGTGTCCATAAAGTCGATAAGGTCGCGGAACTCGTCGTCGGTCTCGGTCGGGAAGCCGACCATGGCCGTGGAACGGATCACGATGCCGGGGATACGCTCACGCAGATCGCGGAACAGGTCCTCGAGCTCCTGGCGCGAACCGGAGCGACGCATAGCCTTGAGGATGCGCGCGTCGCAGTGCTGCACGGGGATATCGATATAAGGCAGCACCTCGGGCGTATCGCGAATCGTATCGATAAGCTCGTCGGTCATGCCCTCGGGCTGCAGATAGAGCACGCGGACCCAGACGTTGTGCGGGCGCACGGACTCGGCGACGGCATGCAGCAGCTGCGCCAGATTGCGCGGCGAGCCATCGGTGGCGTCTTCGTCGGCAAAGTCGGTGCCCCAAATACCCGTGTCCTGGCCGATCAGCACGATCTCGCGCACACCGCCGGCAACCAGGTCGCGTACCTCGGAGATAATGCTCTCGGCATTGCGCGAGTGATAACGACCGCGGATATACGGGATCATGCAGAAGCTGCAGAAGCGGTTGCAGCCATCGGAAATCTTGACGTAAGCAACAGCGCCCTCGACAGTGCGCTTGACTTGCGGAATATAGGCAGCGATCTCACGCTCGACACCCAGCACGCCATCGATGACCGCCACGATGCCGTCCTCCTCGTCGGCCTTCACAAAGGCAGCGACCTCGGGCAGCTCGTCAGGCAGGTCGTCGCCATAGCGCGACGGCACACAGCCGCACATGACGATGGGACAAGAACGAACGCCGTCCTGAACCTCGTTGGCGAGCTCGAGCGTGGTCTCGATGCTCTCGGACGTTGCGGAGGCGAGGAACGAGCATGTATTGACGATGGCGATATCGGCATCCTGTGGGTCGAATGCCTCCTCGTAGCCCGCGGCGGTCAAAAGAGAACGCATGCGGTCGGTGTCAACCTCGTTCTTAGCGCACCCGAGGGTGATGTAGAGCACGGAGCCCAACGGTGTATCCATGTTGGAGAGCAGTCCTTTCGAATGATATTAGCGGTAGTTGGTGAACTGCAGCGGCTGGCCGTAGTCCTGGTCGCGCAGGAACTGGATCACGGTCTGCAACGCGTCCTTCGAAGCAGAGGAAACACGCAGCTTGTCGGCCTCGATAGTCACCTTGACCTTGAGCTTTTGGTCCTTGATGTCCTTGTTGATCTTCTTGGCGGTCGCCTGGTCGATACCCTCGACGATATGGCCGAGCACGCGCACGGTGCCGCCCGTTGCCGCCTGCGGAGCATCCCACGAGACAGCCTTGAGGTCGATGCCGCGCTTGATGAGCTTGGAGCTCAGCACGTCGATAATCTGCTTGGAGACAAAGTCGGCCGGGGCGTTGATCGTAAAGAGCTTGTCGCCCTTCGAAAGCTCGATCGTGGCGCCGGAATCCTTCAGGTCATAGCGCTGGGAAATCTCGCGCGTGGTTTGCTGGAAGGCGTTGTCGACCTCTTGCATGTTGACCTCGGACACGACGTCGAAGCTGGAATCTTTAGCCATGATGTTTCCTTTCGCGTACGAGCGGCTTAGTAGCTATCGTACGAATAGTCGGTAGAATCGGTGGGCGTCTGGCCGTCAGTTGCGGTATCGGCGCCATCCGTGGACTGGGCATCGGTGCCGTCGGTGGTGTCGGCACCATCGGTGGTGTCGGTACCATCAGAACTTTCACCATTCTCGGAACCAGTCGTCTCCTTCTTGGGAACGGTGATCGTCACACGCGCCACGCCCGAGGTCTTGGTATCGTAACGGACCTTTTCGCCGTTCTTGGTAACGGTGACATCGGAAGGCTTGGACGTGGTGATCTCGATCGAGGACTCAGGCGTGTACTCCTGCTCAAAGGGGCCAGTCGCCTGGGCTCCATAGACCGACTTGCCATCGACCTTGACCTCAATCCAGGCGGTCTTTCCCTTGGCAACGGAGACCTTGACCTTCGTTACCTCGTTTTCTTCCTTTTTAGCCGTCGTCTTGGTGGCGTCCGAATCGGTCGACTCATCCGTCACCTCATCGGTGTCTTCGTCCTCGTCGACCGTTTCGGTCTTCTTAGAAGACTTCTTGGTCGTCGTCTTGGTGGCAACGGGCGTCTCGGGCGTCGACTCGGGCGCCGAGGAGCCGCAGCCACGCAGGAGCACCACGATGAGCACGATCAGCAGCAACGCCACGGCACCGATACCGGCGTAGACGATACGCGGATCGAGCCCGTTGTTTTGAGGAGCACGGGAACCGCCGCGTCCACGACTGGAACTGCTGCGGCCGCCTCCCTGAGGCATACGGCCACGATTGCTATCGGAACGGCCGCAATAGCCACCCTGGCCCTGAAGGCTGCGCTGACCCGAGCGGGGCGCAAGTTCACCGCGGCCTTGATAGCCACGCTGGCCCGCACGCGGAGCCGAAGAGCGCTGGCCATACGGCTGTGGTTGAGAGCGAAGACGCGGCGTCACCTGCGTGGTATCGGCGTCCGCATAGCCACTGCGAGAGCGTCCGGTGGAGATACCACGGTGACCGCGATCGGAATAGCCGCCGTCGCCGTAGCCGGCACGAGGGTCACGCGCCACGCCGCGGGCAGCGGGAAGTGCACGGTCCTCGGGCATCGGCGTACTGCGGAACCGGTCACGCTGCGAACGAATCTCCTCGCCCGAACCCGTCTCGGTAATATAACCGGCCTGCTGAGGACGCTGTCCATAGCGAGTCGAACGACCGCCCTGAACCATCAGGAAGCGCCCGTTATCGACAGAGGAACGCGAATTGACATAGCCGGCGGCGTCCTGGAAACGACCGCCCTGCTGCGACGTCTCGCGTTCGTATGCCATCAGTTCGTCAAAGTAGGCATTGACGACCTCGCGCGGATTGAGGCCCAAAAAGCGAGCATAGCTCGAAATCATACCCTGCGCATAGCCGCGCGGCGGCATCGAAGCAAAGTTACCGGTCTCGAAAAACTCGATGATCTGCGGCCTGATTTTGATGGTGTTGGCGACCTGCTGAATGGAAAGGCCCATTCGGCGACGCTGCTCGAGCAGCATGTCACCAAAGCGTGCAGCCATCAGAATCCTCCAAACTCACGATCTTCACGTGCCATCTCGGCGTCGACAGATTCCAGCGCGGCAAGCCCCTCCTCGTCCAACAGGACCTCGCGCGGCTTGGAACCGTCGGGCGGGCCGACGACACCCTTTTCTTCCAGCATGTCCATAATACGCCCGGCACGCGCATAGCCAACCTTCAGGCGGCGTTGCAGGCCAGATGTGGAGCCCAGCTGCGATTCCACCACAATATGGGCGGCTCCCCAAATGAGCGGATCATCGTCTTGCGGCTCGGCGACTCCGGTGCGGACAATGCCGCCGCCACCAGCCATGGACATGGAAGCGGGCGCCACGGCGGACAGAATCTCCTCGTGGTAGTCGGGCTCGCTCTGCGACTTGACGAACTCGACAATCTCGTTGATTTCGTCGTCCGAGACAAAGCAGCCCTGGATACGGCGGGGCTTGCCCCAGTCGACCTTGGAGAACAGCATGTCGCCCAAACCGGTGAGCTTCTCGGCACCCATCTGGTCGATGATGACGCGCGAGTCGATGCCCGTGGCGACGTTAAAGGCGATGCGGTTGGTGATGTTGGCCTTGATAAGGCCCGTCACCACGTTGGAGCTGGGGCGCTGCGTGGCAACGATAAGGTGAATACCGGCGGCGCGGCCCAGCTGTGCAATACGCACGATCGAGGCCTCGACATCCTTACCGGCGACCATCATCAGGTCAGAGAGCTCGTCAATGATAATGACCAGGTAGGGCATCTTTTGCGGCGGGTTGTCGTAATGCTCAAACTCGCCGGCGGCCTGCTTTTCGTTATAGGTCGAAATCTTACGGACGTTGAGGCGTTCGAAGACCTTCAGGCGGCGCTCCATTTCGGACACGGCCCACTGCAGGGCGCTCGCGGCCTGCTTGGGCTCGGTCACCACGGGCACATAGAGATGCGGCAGACCGTTATAGCCCGCAAGCTCGACGCGCTTGGGGTCGACCATGATCAGGCGAACGTCCTCGGGAAGGGCGCGCATGAGCAAGGTCGTGATGATGGAATTGATCATCACCGACTTACCAGAACCGGTCGTACCGGCGATCAACAGGTGAGGCATCTTGGCGAGGTCGGCGACGACCGGCGTGCCCTCGGCGTCGCGGCCGATGGCAAGCTCGAGCGGACCGCCCTTCACATAGGGCAGCACGTCGCCCAGATTGACGTTCTGGCGCTTGCGGTTGGGAATCTCGATGCCCACGAGCGAGGTGCCGGGGATCGGGGCAAAGATACGAACCGACTGGGCGGCGAGCGAAAGCGCAATATCGTCCTCGAGGCTCGAAATCTTGCTCACGCGCTCGCCCTCGCCAGGTTGCAGCTTAAAGGTCGTCACCGTGGGGCCGGCGATCCAGCCGACCACGCGGGCACTGCGGCCAAACTCAAGCAAGGTGGATTGCAGTGACTCAGCGGTCTGCTCCAGCTCCTTATCCGAAGACGCGGCAGAAGCCGACTGCGGGTTGGCATGTAGGATTTCGAGCGGCGGAAGCTTGAGGCCGTCCTCTTCTTCGCCCTCGTTATCTGCGGCGCCGCCGTCCGCTCCCCCATCACGAGCCGCAGCCGATTCGACAGCACTCGTGGCAGGCGCATCGGCAACCTTGGGATGCTTTAAGAAGTCGGGAATCTGAGGTGCGGCCGAAACAGGGTTCACGGCAAACGGCGGCTCGGACTCGTCAACCTTGTCCGGATCGTCCTCCATCGAAAGCTGTCCAGTGACCTGCCCGCGCTTTGCATGGCGACGCGGCAGCAAAGTTGTCTTTGCGGTCTCAATCGGACCCTCGTCGTCCTCGTCATCGCCCTCGGTGAGCTCAATCTCGCTATCGGACCAAGACGGGTCGGGCTCACTCGTATTGAGCTTAGGCGCAGCCTTGCCCTTCTTGACATGGCGACGCGGCAGCAGCGTGGTCTTGGCCCGCTCGGCTTCAACCGACTCGGATACGTCGACAAACGGGTCATCGTCCTCGTCGTCATCCAAAACCGGGTCGACATCGCCACCCATGACCGTGGTCACCGCGGCGTCAGTCCCCTTCTGGCGCAGAATGCTCAGGTGCGGACGAGCGACGCCGGGAACAGACAGGGCCTCTTCATCGCCCCACGGGCTGGCGTTGACATCGGCACGACGGCGTTCGGCAAAATCTGCCGCACGATCGCGTGCGGAGCGCAAAACGCCACCCACCGAAAAGCCGATAATGACCAAACCAACGACGACAAGCCCCAGCAAGACAACCATGGCGATAGGTTTACCCAGGGCGTTTTGCAAGGCACTTGCGATAAAGGCGCCAATGTAGCCGCCCGACACGGAAAGGTTCTGCGGCGTAAACATAAGGTCGCACGAATCGCTCGTGCCCGGCACCATCAGCGAAAGAATGGAGACGACGGCGATAAAGACCACGGCGCCGCCCGCGACAGAGCGCACGTTGAGCGGCGAGTCCTCACCCAAAAAGAGCGTGGCGGCAAACAGCAAGATGACGATCGGCAGCACGTAGGCGCCCAGACCAAAGCCCAGGTGGTAGAAACCGGCAACCGCAGCCGTCACGGGCGCTGTTGCCGGAGAGATCACGGCAATGAAGGACGCGATCGCCAAAACGGCGATGACCACACCGGCGATATCGCGATTGGCCGAAGGCTCGACCAAGGGCTCAAACTCATCGAACTCGGACTCGTGGCCCTTATTGGCACGCAGATGGGAACCGGCACCCTTAGCAGATGCCGGTTGGTTATTGGCCTTATTGCCTTTGGCGTTTTGTGCAGATCCGCGCGCCAAACTAAACCTCCATGACGACCGGGATGATCATCGGACGGGTGCGCGTACGGCTCCAGATAAAGTTAGAGAGCGAATCGCGCACGGCCTTGCGAATGGCATCGGAACCGCTGCTGGTAAAGCTAAACTTACCCTTCTCGATCGTCTTCATAATGGACGCGGAGGCATCCTCGGAGAACTGGTCGTCGATGGCAAACGAGACGCCGCGGCCCGAGAACTCGATGGCCTCGATCTTCTTGTGTTTGAGGGAGACGATGGCAACGGCCGTGACCATACCGTCGTTGGCGAGCTTCTGGCGATCGCGCAGGACGATGGGGTCGGTATCGCCGATACGCAGGCCGTCGACGTAAACGACACCGGACTCGACGGGCGTACCGCGCTTGACGATACCACCGCGCATCTCGAGCGTGTCGCCGTTATCGAGGATAAAGATATGATCGTCCTTGATGCCCATCTTGCGGGCCAGCTGGGCATGGGCGCGCAGATGCACGGCCTCACCGTGAACCGGCATAAAGTACGTGGGCTTGGCCATGGCCATCAGGAGCTTGAGCTCCTCCTGGCTACCGTGACCCGAGACGTGGACGAGAGCGCGGTTCTTATCCCACACGTCGCAGCCGAGCTTGGCCAGGCTGTTGACGACCTGCTGGACGGCCTTCTCGTTGCCAGGAACGGGAGTTGCCGAGAGGATAACGGTATCGCCCTCGTGAATGGAGAGCGTCTTGTGCTCGCCATTGGCCATGCGGGACAGAGCCGACAGCGGCTCGCCCTGCGAACCAGTGCACATGACGACGATCTTGTCGTCAGGCAGGTTATCGATATCGAAGGCATCGATGATATCGGCATCATCGATGTTGAGATAACCGAGCTCGCGCGCCACGCGGGTGTTCGTGAGCATGGAGCGACCGGTCACAACGACCTTACGGCCGCACTTGCGGGCGGCATCGCAGATCTGCTGCAAACGATGGATGTGGCTCGAGAACGATGCGACGAACACGCGACCCGGGGCGTTCTTGATGGCGTGCAGCAGGTTGGGGCCAACCTCGGCCTCGGACTTGGTAAAGCCGGGGACCGTAGCGTTGGTGGAGTCGGACAGAAGCAGGTCGATGCCCTGCTTGGCAAAGCGGCTGATAGCGGCATAGTCGGGCGTGACGCCGTCGATGGGCGTCTGGTCGAGCTTAAAGTCGCCGGTGTGCATAACGGTGCCTTGATTGGTGCGGATGAACACGCCCAGAGCGCCGGGGATGGAGTGCGTCATCGAGAAGAAGTCGAGCGAGATGCCGCCGAGGTTGACATGGCTGCCGCCCTTGACCTCGCGGAACTTGGGTGCGCGGATGCGGAACTCAGAAAGCTTGCCCTCGATAAAGCCAAGCGTCAGCTTGCTCGAGAAGATGGGCACCTTATTGTTGAGGTCCTGCAGCAGATACGGAAGCGAACCGGTGTGGTCCTCGTGGCCGTGGGTGACGACGATACCGCGGAGCTTCTCCTCGTTCTCTAGAACATAGGTGTAGTCGGGAAGCACCAGGTCGATACCGGGCTGGGAGTCATCGGGGAACATGAGGCCGGCGTCGACGAGCACCATGTCGTCGCCGCACTCGAAGACCGTCATGTTCTTGCCGATGCCATCAAGGCCGCCGAGCGGGATGATCTTCAAGGGAGATGATTTTTTAGCTGCCATAGGTTAGTGTGGTTTCCTTTCTTCGAAACGGGTCTGAAACAACCGACGGGGCGCTTCTGGCAAACCGACCGCCGGGAACGTACAAACATGCATCACAGAGTCGATGCAATAACCACAGTATGATACCCATTTGCACAACAACAGACCACCCATGCATCAAAGCCCCATCTGAACCTGTCTATCCCACCGGTCTGGGCTCAGCGGCCCCGGCGCGGGCTAAGTTTCCTGCTCTACAGTCCTGCGCAAGACGGAAAGCACATTAAGTGCTTTCCTTTGCGTGCGGAACTCGCGATAAAGTTCATATGCGCCGCCCGGCTCCCGCGGCTCTCGGGGCCCCCATCCCAAATGCGGAGCAAAGCTCCGCATGCCATCTTTTCTTTCTGCTAAAGAACGCCGGAAATTCGACGCTGGTTTGTTAACCTTGCCGGACGTTGTCGACGCCAAACCAGCTCAGAAGCTATATCGATACAGAAAGGTCCCCGACCGGAGGGGCCGGATATAAGGTTTATCGCGAGTTCCGCACGCAAAGAAGGCCACTTAATGTGGCCTTCGTCTTGCGCAGGACTGTAGAGCAGGAAACCTTATATCCGGCCCCTCCGTCCGGGGACCGCGCCGTACCAGCTACAGCGTCATGTTCGGATCGGCGTCGACGTCGAACGGCGAGATTTCACCTCGGTCGAATTTACGGCGGGCGACCTCCGCGATCATGGCTGCGTTATCGGTACAGGCAGACAAGGGCGGCACCGTTACGCGAATCCCCTGACGCCCAAGCTTCTTGATCATCATCTCGCGCAGATGCGGGTTGGCCGAGACGCCGCCGCCGATGCAGTATTCCTTGCATCCGGTAGCGTGCAATGCGTTTTTGGCCTTCTTGTACTGCACGTCAAAGACAGCTGCCTCAAACGAAGCTGCCAGATCGGGCAGGTGAATCGTGCGCCCGGCCTTGGTCTCCTGCTCGATGTAGAGCGTCACCGCCGTCTTAAGGCCCGAAAGCGAGAATCGGTAGTCCCCCCTGCTGTTAAG
>CABRZJ010000014.1:0-31543 GCA_902475425.1 uncultured Collinsella sp. | reverse complement strand
GAAGGGAGCGCTCCCGCAAACTGCCTCTTGACAACTTATAGGAGCGTCGGTTTTGAAAAGCAGGAAGACCGGCCTGCTCGGAATGTTCAAAAAAGTCTACTCACTTGCCGCGTAAAGCTTCTGCATGAGAAAAAAATGGGGTTTTCAACAGGGCTTCGTCCAGCTCTCGACAAGCTTTTGGCCAGTTTGGGAGGGCTGTTGAAAACTTGGCAGTCCGTTCGGCGCCATTTTTGGTGCGTTCGCGCCAATGCGTGACTGACTGGGTTGAAATTCGTGTTCTCCTGTGCCTATGAAGGATCTACTTTGTGACATATCGGCTTTTAGGTACTGGCGTTTGCCTCCTCAAGTCCGCGCTTTGTGTCCGCCGCTTCCACGACCGGAAGAAGACCGGCAGCGATATGATCTCGCCCGCAACCCGACGGCTGCGGTCGCGCTCGGTTTTCCGTTGCATACATTGGTTCGGACGAGAAACAAACGGACTTGTCCTGCCAGCATTAGGCAGCGGCTGTTTCTTGGTGAGCTCCCCAGGGAATCCGTGCTGGAAACGGAGCATGGATTTTTGATTACGTCTCCTCTACTGACGGCATTCATCATGTCACGGCATCTGACGGATCTTCAGCTTCTTTTGGTATTGGCGGAGATGTGTGGCTTGTTTGCGGTGTGTGCCCTGCCGGCGTTACTTGAGACGGAGCTTTCGCGTGCAATTGATTCGGGTGCGATTTCGACAACGTTCGGTTGGGCGCGCTGCCCGTCCGAGGACGGCACCGCCTCAAATTTATGGCGTCGAGACGCTTTGGTTTTGGGCGGAGACCTTGACCGTTTTTGTTCAGATGTTTGTGGGATGCGTTACGGCAATAGATTTATGGCGGTATCGCAACTCGTTCCATTGGGTGCCGCGTCGCCTTTTGAGGTCGAGGCGTATTTGCTACTTGCACTGCCGCGATCCCTGGGAGGCGAAGGTTTTTGCGGCATAGAGCTTAATGTTGAAGTGATGCTAAACACAAGTGCTCGAGCGATTGTGGGAAAGTCCCGTGTATATATCGACCTACTTCTTTCTTCACCGGACGGTAGGCGACAGGTGGCCATTGAATGTCAGGGAAAGGCCTCGCACGGACGCGCAGGGGATGGCTTGCGTGACGCTGACCGCATGACGGCCCTTCAGGCCATGGGCTACGATGTACTTCTCCTGACACACAGACAGATATCCGATGAGGGTAGATTCCGCGCGATCGTTAAGACCGTATGCAGGATGCTCGATGCTGAATATCGCGATAAAAGCTCAGATGAGCAAAGGGCTGAGACATTACTTCGGTCTGAACTATTCGTTGACTGGACAAAATTGGGAGTAATTGACGGAAAGATGCCCGTTAGACACAAAACAGTTCGATCGTGGACGGCTGCGGTTCTAAGTGAGTAGACTTTTGGCTTGATGGCGACCAGGCCGTTTTGAAACAAGTCATTTCCCTGCGACTTTATAAAGCAATACGGATGGTCTGCTCGGCAAGTTCCAAAAAGTCTACTCACTTAGTTTTTGACGAGAAACCTATGCCGAAGGCGGTCCTATTTCAGGTAGTTAACAAGTTTGTGAGGCACGAAAAAGGCCCGAACCAATACGGTCCGGGCCTCATCGAGCTAGAGGTTATGTCTCAAGCGGTTGGCTTAGCCAAAGTAGCGCTTGAGCAGGCCGGCGAAAGCCTTGCCGTGACGAGCCTCGTCGCGAGCCATCTCGTGCACGGTATCGTGGATGGCATCGAGGCCAGCGGCCTTGGCGCGCTTGGCAAGATCAGTCTTTCCGGCGGTGGCGCCGTTCTCGGCCTCAACGCGCATCTCGAGGTTCTTCTTGGTGGAGTCGGTCACGACCTCGCCCAGGAGCTCAGCGAACTTGGCGGCGTGCTCGGCCTCCTCGTGGGCAGCCTTCTCCCAGTACAGGCCGATCTCGGGATAGCCCTCGCGATGAGCGACGCGAGCCATGGCCAGGTACATACCGACCTCGGAGCACTCACCCTCAAAGTTGGCGCGCAGGTCGGCAACGATGTCCTCAGAGACGCCCTCCATCTTGGCGACGCCCACGACGTGCTCGGCAGCCCACTCGAGCTGGCCCTCCTCCTGCTTCAGGAAACGAGAACCGGGAACGCCGCACTGGGGGCACTTGAAGTCCTCGGGCAGCTGATCGCCGTCGAACTCTTCCACATAACCGCAAACGGGGCAAACAAACTTCATGATTCGATCCTTTCGATCGATGGCGATTGTGCGCTCGCCCGGTCCCGTAAGGGCCCTCTCCGGACGTGCGTCTTGACGAGTTCTATTATCCATAAATGCAACCAAATGTGAAGCCTATTAGGAATGATTTTTAATAAAACAATTTTGAGATATGAAGATGTTGATTGATTAACGGTTTGCAAGTCATATACGGACGCCGCTGAGTACAATCGGTCGAGCAAATGTTGACCTATCAACAAATGAAGGAGTTTCCTTTATGCATCTAGCCCGTCGTGCCTGGTGCCGAACATATCAGACGGTTTTTCGCATTGCATTGCCGATCCTGCCCTATACCGAGCCGCGCATTTTAGAGCATGCCGAGGATGTGCCCGCGGTGCTTCAAAAGCGCTCGATCCAGAAGGTCCTTATCGTGACGGATCCCGGCATTGCCCGTCTGGGGCTCACGGCACCGCTCGAGACGGCGCTCGCATCCAGGGGGATTGGCGTTACGGTCTATGCCGAAACGCGTGCGAACCCCACGGTCTCAAACGTGGAGGAAGCGGCGTCCCTGTACCGAGAGAGTGCCTGCCGGGCCATTATCGGCTTTGGCGGAGGATCGGCCATGGACTGTGCCAAGGGCGTGGGCGCACGCATCGCGCAGCCAAGCAAGCCCATCAACAAGATGCGCGGCCTGCTGCGGATTCATCGTCGCCTGCCGTTGCTCATCGCCGTTCCAACTACGGCGGGCACGGGAAGTGAGGTAACGCTTGCAGCGGTAATTACCGATGACGAGACGCACTACAAGTACCCCATTAACGACTTTGTGCTTATCCCGCGCTTTGCGGTGCACGACCCCGAGTTTACGCGCGGCCTGCCCGCCTCCATTACGGGGCAAACGGGCATGGATGCTCTAACGCATGCTGTCGAGGCCTTTATCGGGCGCAGTACCACGCCCTATACGCGCAAGATGGCGCGTCAGGCGGTGCTGCTCATCCACGACAATTTGCTCGATGCTTATGAGCGTGGGGACAACATACGGGCGCGCCGCAATATGCTTTCGGCAGCGTATAAAGCGGGTGTTGCCTTTACGCGCTCCTATGTCGGATATGTGCATGCCATCGCGCACAGTCTGGGCGGACGTTATGGGATTCCCCACGGTTTGGCCAATGCCATTATCCTGCCGCACATGCTTCGCGCCTATGGTGAAGCTGCTGCTCCTAAGCTCGCCGACCTCGCCCGCATGGCTGGTATCGCGCCGGCTAACGCACAGGACAACCTGGCGGCCGAGGCCTTTATCGATTGGGTCGATCGAATGAACGCTACCTTGGACATTCCCAAATATGTCTCGGGCATTCGCCGCTCCGACATTCCGCAGATGGCGGCGAATGCCGATGCCGAGGCCAATCCCCTGTACCCCGTTCCGCTTTTAATGGACCGCTTGGAGCTCGAGCATATGTATGAAGTCGTTGCAGGTGGTATGTTTGAGGGCGAGAACTAGGAGGGCACATGAACACCGAGGAAATTGCGCGCATCGTCGGCGATCAGCGCGCCTACTTTAAGACGCACGCCACGTTTGATGTCGATGCCCGACGTCGCGCGCTCGTGAGTTTACGCGATGCGGTACGGGCGCACGAGGCCGATATTGCCCATGCACTCAAGACCGATTTGGGAAAGTCGCATGACGAGGCATATATGTGCGAGATCGGCACGTCGCTTTCCGAGATTCGTCATCAGATCGCTCACGTGGCTCGATGGAGTCGTCCGCGCCTGCGTCCGTGTGACCTTGCCAACGCCGTGAGTGTGTGCAAAACGCAAGCCGTGCCCTATGGCGTCACGCTCATCATGGCTCCGTGGAACTACCCATTTTTGCTAACACTCGAGCCGCTCGCCGGCGCCCTTGCCGCGGGCAATACTGTGGTCATCAAGCCGAGCGCCTATGCTCCGGCATCGAGTGCGGTGCTCAAGCAAATCTGTGAAGAGGCATTTGATCCGCGCCTGGTGACGGTTGTCGAGGGCGGGCGCGCCGAGAACGAAGCGCTGCTCGATGAGTGCTGGGACAAGATCTTCTTTACCGGTAGCGTTCCGGTCGGCAAACTCGTCATGGAGCGCACAAGTAAAAACCTTACGCCCGTGACGCTTGAGCTGGGCGGAAAGAGCCCCTGCATCGTGGATGCGACGGCAAACTTGAAGGTTGCGGCGCGGCGTATCGCCTTTGGTAAATGGCTCAACGTGGGGCAGACCTGCGTGGCGCCCGACTACCTGCTGGTCGATGCGCGCGTGCACGACGAGCTGCTGGACCTCATCAGGGAAGAGGCCCGCCGTATGTTTGGCGAGCATCCGCTCGATAACGAGGATTATGGGCATATCGTCAACGCCAAGCATTTTGCGCGCGTGCGTGGGCTGATCGATCCCGATAAGGTTGTGCTTGGAGGCACGGCGCGCGAGTCATCGCTCAAGATTGAGCCGACGATTTTGGACGGCGTGACCCCCGATGACGCCGTGATGCAGGAGGAGATTTTCGGCCCCATCTTGCCGGTGCTGACGTTTGAGAGCCTAGACGAGGCCGAGACGTTTATTACGGATCGTCCGACGCCGCTGGCTCTGTATATCTTTAGCCAGGATCGCGCAGTTCAGCAGCGCTTTGTGCGTTACGTGCCCTTTGGCGGCGGCTGCGTCAACGACACGATTATGCACTTGGCTACGAGCCATATGGGCTTTGGTGGCATGGGTGCGAGCGGTATGGGGCAGTACCATGGACGCGAGAGCTTCGATACGTTTAGCCACAAGAAGAGCATCGTGAACAAGGCAACGTGGCTGGACGTGCCATTCCGCTATGCTCCTTACGCAAGCTGGAAGCACAAGTTCGTGCGCATGTTTGTGCATTAGAAAAGGGCGCAGGTAATACGAACAAGTGTTCCTATTACCTGCATTTTGCGTTAGACTACTGTTATGGAGCACGGATGGGCCAACTCCCTTTAGAAGGGATTTGGTATGAACGTAAGCGATGTTATTTCGTTATTGGCGTTGTTGATTGCGGCTATCGAACTCGGTCTGTTTATCGGCCGAATGAAATAGCCGCCCCCGCGTAAGCGAAGACGGCCACTTCTCACGATGAAAACGTGTATCGGAGTTGGCAAGACCCGCGGCAACGGGTGCCATCCGTGTTCCTATCTTATCTGCAAGCGTTCTGTCGCGCAAGCGTTGAGGCAAACGATTGAAGGACGCAGACAGGATGTATTTGTGTCCGCACGGGACCGTAGACTTCTCAATAAGGTTACACACCGGTTTATCCGGCCGTTAGAGGAGCTGCTATGTACGAGCCTTCGCGTGTTCTTCTGTCATTTCACATTGCAGGATTTCAGTATACCGATGGCGCCTTGGTCTTGGGCGATCTTAAAGCGGGCGATAAACTGACGCTGTGTGCCGAGCGCGATAATCCCCATGACCCCGAGGCAGTTGCGATCTACTATGGCAAGACCAAACTTGGCTACGTTCCGGGAAACGAGGTTGGCCCACTGTCCTTGATGATGTATTACGGCCACGAGGACGTATTTGAGGCCCGCGTGCAACAGGTTGCCCCCGAGCGCAGCCCGTGGCATCAGGTGCGCGTTGGGCTCTATGTGGTGGATGCTCGCTAATCGGTATGGGAGACTGCCATGTTTGATGACGATGACCTGTTCGATCTGACAGACGATCCGTTTGAGTGGGATACGCTACTCGATGACGATGAGTTGGAGCGGGATCGTAAGAAGCGGCAGGGCAAGAACGCCCAGGGTGACGCTTCGAAAAAGCAAGACAAGCGCCGCCGCGGACTGTTCGGCGGGCTCTTTGGCTAACCGCCGCATCGCTGTGTCTGTATACTTAGCACGAGTTGGATGCATTGCGAAATGAGGGCATAGACGATGATGTGGTTTACCGCCGACCTGCACCTGGGCGATACGAATATCTTGCACGACATGGATCGACCGTTTGATTCGGTCGAGGAGATGAACCGCAAGGTCATCGATGCCATCAATGAGTGCGTGGCTGCGGACGACCGCCTCTATATCCTGGGAGACTTTACGTATCGCTTGCCCATGGCGGAGGCGGTGCGCCTGCGCGAGCGTATCGAATGCAAGAATGCGACGCTCATCCGCGGTAACCATGACGGCGACTGGGAAGATTCCGACGCCCCGCAAATTTGGGAAGACGTGCGCGATTACCTGGAGATTGCTCCCGGCTATGCCAAGGGCCATCGTCTGGTTATGAGCCACTACCCCATGCTCAGCTGGAACGGCAAGGCACGTGGCGCCATTATGCTGCATGGGCATATCCACAGCAGGGGTGACCGCACCAACGCACGCAACCGCGATCGCGAGCGCCCGATCCTGCGCTATGACGTTGGCCTTGATGCCAACGACTACAGACCCGTAAGCCGCGATCAAATCCTGGGCTTCTTTGGACTGTAATTCTCGAACCACCACAAAGGGGACAGGCACCTTTGTGGTGGTTCTGGCGCCGTTGCCATTATGGCGGCGGCGCCTTTTTTGTCCGCGTGGCGCGGTAGAGTGTAGGCGGTTGAAATTTGCGTCCATCGAGGAGCTGCTATGAACGAGATCAAGTGCCCGCATTGCGGCGAAGTTTTTAAGGTCGATGCGTCCGGCTATGCGGATATCGTCAAGCAAGTGCGCGATGCCGAGTTCTCGCGCGATCTTGATGAGCGCGTAGCGGCGGCTCGACGCGAGGGCGAGCAGGCGCTGGAGCTTGAGCGTTCGCGTTCGGCGTCTGCCCTGCAGGAGGCGGAGTCTCAACGCGACGCTCAGCTTGTCGAGCAGAAGAACACTGCGGATCAGAAACTGGCGCAAGAGGTTGCCAAGCGCGATGCTGAGCTTGCCGAGCTGCGCGCTAAGCTCGAGGGCGCTGCCGCAGAGCGCGAGAGTGCAAGCCAGCGCGCGGCGGTTGAGGCACGAGCCAATGCTCAAAAAGAGAATGCCGAACTCCAGCGTGAGATTGATAGCCTGCGTGCGCAGCTTGGGCGCAAAGATGACGAAGCAAAGCTTGCCGAGTCGGCGGCGCGCAACGCTGCTCAAAACGATTTAGCTGCACGCGACGCTCAGATTGCCGAGCTGCAGGCCAGGCTTGCCGCGGCGGACAAGGCCCAGGAGATGGCGCTTGCCGCTGCCGCGGCAGAGTCGCAGCGTGAGCTCGATGCCGCTCGCAGCGAGGCCGAGCGCGCGTTTGCTGACTATCGCGCGAAGGTGCAAGAGAAGTTTTCCGCCGCAAAGGCTCAGTCCGAGCAAGAGGCCGAGGGCTTGCGTGCCCAGCTGCGCGAGCAGGAACTGATGGCAAAAATGAACCTGTCAGAGGCGGTCGCCGCGGCGGAGCGAGAGCGCGATGAGGCGCGTGCCAAACTGACGAGCGAGCTGGCGGTGCGCGATTCTCGCGAGGAACAGGTCAAGGCGGCACACGAGCTCGAGCTTGCGCAGGCCAAGCGCGCGAGCGATGACCTGATTCGCTACAAGGACGAAGAGATTGAGCGCCTTAAGGACATGAAGGTCCGCCTGTCCACCAAGATGGTGGGCGAGTCGCTCGAGCAGCACTGCGAGACCGAGTTTAACCGTCTGCGCATGACGGCGTTTCCTAACGCGTACTTCGAGAAGGATAACGATGCGTCCGAGGGCACCAAGGGCGACTTTATCTTCCGCGAGTGCGACGCAAGCGGTAACGAGGTCATTTCGATTATGTTCGAGATGAAAAACGAGAACGACGAGACCGCGACCAAGCACAAAAACGAGGACTTCTTTAAGAAACTCGATCACGATCGTCGCCAGAAAGGCTGTGAGTACGCGGTGCTCTGCACACTGCTCGAGCCCGAAAGCGAGCTCTATAACGCAGGGATAGTCGACGTGAGTTACCGCTATGAGAAGATGTACGTGATCCGCCCGCAGTTCTTCATTCCCATGATCACGCTGCTGCGCAACGCCGCCATGGGTTCGCTGCGCTATAAGCAGGAGCTGGCGGAGTACAAGCAACAGAACATCGACGTCACGAACTTCGAGGCCAAGATGGAGAAGTTCAAGAACGACTTCGGCCGCAACTACGAGATCGCGAGCCGCAAGTTCCAAACGGCGATCGATGAGATCGATAAGACGATTAGCCATCTGCAGAAAACCAAGGAGGCATTGCTGTCCTCCGAGAACAATTTACGTCTAGCCAACAAGAAGGCCGACGATCTTACCATTCGCAAGCTCACCTGGGGCAACAAGACCATGAAGGCGGCGTTTGACGAGGCGCGCGGGGCTGCGACAGGGGCAAACGATGAGCCCGCCGAGGCGGATTCGTATGAGGTCGAGGATGCCGAGTAGGGGATAGCGTATAGTGCAAAAGCGGGGCCGCTGGCGATATTGCCAACGGCCCCGCTTCGTTCCAGTATGTACGGCTAGTCCTCGAGCAGGTCCTCGATAAAGCCGACGCGGTAGTTTTTGAAGATGACCTCGCCGCCGTCTTGCGTGGCATCCAGGTCGACATCGCCCATGATGCCAAAGTCGTGGTCGCCATCCTCGTCGGCAAAAATCTGGTGCACGTGCCACACGTGATCGGTCTTCTCGTCGCTCCCGTCGATGGTAAACATCGCGGCGCTGCGGGCATCTCCGTCGGTGAGGATTTCCTCGTGCTGCTCATGGTAGGCATCGAGCGCCTTTTGCCAGCGGACCTCGCTCATGCCCCAGTCCTCGTCGAGTTCGCCCAGGTCGCGAACGTGCTCGCGGGCGGCAAGGGTCACGCGGCGGAAGAGTGCGTTGCGCACCAGCAGCGTGCAGCCGCGACGGTCCGCAACGACCTCGTCGATGCCCTGCGGCGGCGCGGCGTCGAGGGCCGCCGGGTTGCCGGCGTTCTCCCACTCGTCCACCAGGCTCGAGTCGACCGAGCGCACCACAAAGCCGAGCCACGAAATGATGTCGCGCAAGCGCTCATCGCGCTTCTCAATGGGCACGGTGCGATCGAGGGAGCGGTAGGCCTCGGCTAGGTAGCGCAGCAGAATGCCCTCGGAGCGGGCGATGCCGAGCTTTTGGATATAGCCCTTAAAGTCGCTCGCGCTCTCCAACATGTCGCGCAGGACGCTCTTGGGCGAGAGCTGGTAGTCGTTGGCCCAAGGTACTTCCTGGCAGTACTTGTCGAAGGCGGCATCGAGCAAATCCTCGAGCGGCTTTTCGTAGGTGACATCCTGGATGCGCTCCAAGCGTTCCTCATATTCGACGCCGTCGGCTTTCATCTCGGCCATAGCGCGGTCGCGCGCGGCGCGCTCCTGCGCGCGCAGCACCTGCTTGGGATCCTCGAGCGTAGCCTCGACCATTGAGATCAGATCCATGGTATAGGTCTCACTCTCGGGGTCGAGCAGCTCCAGCGCGGCAAGCAAAAACGGCGAGAGCGGCTGGTCGAGCGCAAAGTCCTCGGGCAGATCGACCGTCAGTGCATAGTCGATGTCTGGCGCGGCGTCAGTCGGGGCGTCGGGCGCGGGCGGCACCTCGGTGCGAACGACGACGCCGGAATCGATGAGCGTGGCGAAGATTTCGTCGGCGCGAACCTCGAGCTTGGCCTTTTCCTCGGGGGTCTGCAAGCTCGTCTCGATGAGGTCGTGTACGCGGACTCGGGCATCGCCGCCCTGCTCGACCACGCTAATCACCATGGAGTGCGTGATGCGAAGGCGCGGCTTGAGCGTCTCGGGCTGCGTCTCGATCAGGCGCTCAAAGGTCTGCTTGTTCCAGGTGACAAAGCCCTCGGGGGCCTTCTTCTTTTTAATCTTGCGGAGCTTCTTGGGGTCGTCGCCCGCCTTGGCCATGAGTTTGGCGTTCTCGATCTCGTGCTCCGGGGCCTCGGCGATGACCATGCCCTCGGTATCGAAGCCCGAGCGGCCGGCGCGACCGGCAATCTGATGGAACTCGCGGGCGCGCAGGCGACGCATCTTGTAGCCGTCGAACTTGGTGAGCGCGGTGAGTACCACGGTGTGGATGGGTACGTTGATGCCGACGCCGAGCGTATCGGTGCCGCAGATGACGGGCAGCAGGCCCTGCTGCGCCAGGCGCTCCACCAGCAGGCGATAGCGCGGCAACATGCCGGCATGGTGCACGCCGACGCCGCATCCAAGCAGGCGTTTGAGAATCTTACCAAAGGCCGTGGAGAAGCTCGTCCCCTTTGCCGCTTCTTTGATGGCCTCGCGCTGCTCCTTGCTGGCGATGCCAAAATTGGCGAGCGACTGTGCCGTTGCAAGGGCGGCATCCTGGCTAAAGTGCACGATATAGAGCGGGGCCTCGCCGCGGCGCATGGCGAGCTCGACCGTGCCCTCGAGGGAGGTCGTCACGTAGTCGTAGCTCAGCGGCACGGGGCGCGGGGCATCGACGACCAAGTCGCAGGTAGCACCGGTGTGTTCCTCGAGTGAGGCGGCGATGGCAGTGACATCGCCGAGCGTGGCGCTCATGAGCATGAATTGCGTGTGGGGCAGGGTGAGCAGCGGCACCTGCCAAGCCCAACCGCGGTCGGGGTCGGCAAAGTAGTGGAACTCGTCCATGGCCACGCAGCCCACGTCGGCATCTTCGCTCTCGCGCAGTGCGTCGTTGGCAAGGATCTCTGCCGTGCAGCAGATGATGGGTGCCTTGGTGTTGATATGCGTGTCGCCGGTAATCATGCCTACGTTATCGCGGCCGAGCACCTGCACAAGGTCGAAAAACTTCTCGCTGACCAGAGCCTTGATGGGAGCCGTGTAGTAGCAGCGCTTGCCCTGCGCCATGCCCATAAAGAGCATGCCCAGCGCGACGAGCGATTTACCCGATCCGGTCGGTGTGCCTAAAATGACGTGATCGCCGGCAGCCAGGTCCATGAGGGCCTCTTCTTGGTGATCCCACAGTTCAATGCCGCGATCGCTCGTCCATTCAAAGAAGCGTTCGAAGGCTTGATCGGGCGTGAGCCACGGTTCGGGCTCGCTGCCGTCCTCGGGCTCCCACCAGGTGGGGGAGAGCGCGCCGAGCGAGCCAAACTCGGCTTCGGTTCCCGTGCCGCCCGAGAATGAGCTGGCGGCGCCGGCGCCGGAGACGGTGCTGGCGGCGGTATCTGTCGTGGTCTGTGCCATGTGGTTGCTTTCTCTCGCGATTGTCCGCCAACTATTATGGCGTAGCGGCGCATCGATGCGTTTGCAGGCAAGAAAATGCAGGAAATGGGCGTTCTGCCCGGCCGTTTGGTGCAGTTGCCAGCTAAGTGAGTAGACTTTTTGCGATGTCGCGAGCACATGGATTTTGCACAAGGGTTCTATCTGCGGTTTTAGTTTTCGTTATGCGGGTTGTGCTTGGCTATTGCAAAAAAGTCTACTCACTTAGGTTTGAGGGTTGTTTGCTGGCGCCTATTCGCGCTTATTTGCTGACGCCGCGACCATCAGAAGCCCCTAGGACTCTTGCGGCAGGCGCTTCTTGCCCTTGCGGGCACGGTTTCTGAAGTTCTCGACGGCCTCTTCCATGCCGAGAGGCACGTAGGTGAGCTCATCGAGGTTTTCGGGCAGGTAGCAGGCAAGGCTTTGCTCCTGCGCGCGGCCCGCCGCGAGCTGCTCTTCGATGGGTTCCGCGCCGGGCGTAGCGCAAATGCCATAGACGGCGGCGCCCATCTCGCGCGTGCGGCACTCGTACTCGGTCTCGGGATGCTCGGGATGGTCGCGGCGCACGTCATCGCTTACCCAAAGTGTGTCGTAGCCCGCCGCGGCAAACTGCCCCAGGGCGTAGTCGCGCAACGGCTTGCTGTCAGTGCGCAGCGTGACGGTAGCGCCGGCTGCAAAGAGCGGACGGTACAGCATTAGGTGGTCGACATGGACGAGTCGTTTTTTGGCGTACTTGGCCTTGGGCTGCGGCGTGGGAAAGTTGATGGTGATGGCATCGAGCTCGCCTGCGGCAAACAACTGCGGCAGCGATGCGGCGCCTCGGGGCAGGACGAGTGCGTTGGTCAGTTCCTGCTCGCAGATTTTCTGTGCGGCATAGGCGATGCAGATGGGCTCCTGGTCCATACCGACAAAGAGCGTGTTCGGCTCGCGGGTGGCGCGCTCTACCAGGTACGTTCCCTTGCCACAGCCAAGATCCAGGTGAAGGTGTTCGAAGGGCTTGCTGCCAACTGGCGCGCAGGCCTCGCGCCAATCCCCGGCATATGCCTCGGGGTTCGTCTCAATCGCATCGGCGTAGCGCTCCAAGCGCTCCTCGAGCACAAAGTTCTTAGGCGTGCGAACGTGGACGGCTCCCATGAGGCTCCTTGGTCATAAGTATGGAACGCATAACTGTGCGTTCCGTCAATGGGTTGAAAAAAGGTGGGCATAGTTTGCCCGAAAGATGCGGTGCGGCTCGGCGGCGAGTCGTCGGTGCCTACAGACGCTTGAGAATCACATAGCGGTTGAGCTCGCCGATACGACCGTCGGCATGGAAGCGCTCAAGCTCACGCACGGGGACCTCGCCGCTCTTGTAGAACGTACGGACGCCGCGCACAAGGTCGGTAATCTGCTGATCGTCAAAGTGATGGCAATAGCGGTAGGCGTGGCGGTCGTTTTGCCAGCCAATGAGGTGGTCGCCGGCTTCAAACTGCGCGGAATCGTAACCGAGTCGTAGCCTTCAAACGGCGGGGTGAGCTCGGCGCGGGCTTCGGCTCGAACGGCCTTGCGCGCCATGCGTTCGTCGTTCATAAACTCCCAAAAGCTGATGGCGATGATGCCGCCTGGGCGCGTCTGGCGCACCAGAGCGTCGAGCACGCGTACACGGTACTCGCACGACGGCACATGGTGCATAAAGCCAAAGCAGACCGAGATGTCGGCGAGCGGGGCGTCGAAAAGCACGTCGGGCGTCTCGGCGGGGTTGAGCTTCATAAGGGCGTCGAGCACGTCGAGTTCCTGGAAGTGCAGGTTGGGAATGCGCAGCGCGTGGCCATGTGCATCGATGGCCAGGTCTTGGCACGAGTCGACACCATAGAACTCAAACGGGCAGCTGGCATCTGCCGAGGGGTTTGCGCCATCGACGCCCTTGGCGGCAAGTGCGCCGCCGGCGGCAAAATTCTCGAATCGCATATTGCCGCAGGCAAGATCGAAGACGCGGACGGGATGCTCGATCGTGGCGACGTCGAGCTGCCCGAGCGCGATGTCCATGGTGCGCACCCAGCCGGGCCACGGGGCCTGGCGCGTATCGGAGAAGGAGGCGGAGTGCTCGCGATAGAACGTGTTGTTGAGCTGGATGAGCGATGAGGCGAAATCGCGGTTCACGGCGCGGAACTCCCTCCGTTGGCGGTGCGGAATTAACAGTACGACCATACTACCGTTAACGCCGCAACGGGGACAACCAAGCTACGGGTCATTGCTTTGTTTGGACACATTTCCGCAGCTCATATGCATCCGCAACCGACGGTTGTCAAAAATCTCACTAGAATAGGTGGCATGCTTTTGGCGGTGGCGGATAGATTTTTAACTGTGCAAGGCGCCTTAAGAACAAAAACGGTCCGGCGGCACGGCTGGCATCACATAGGAGGAACCATGAATGTAGAAACTGCGCAGCGGCTCGCCGACCTTCGCCGAAGCAAAGGCTTTAGCCAAGAAGGGCTGGCACGAAAGCTGGGACTGTCGCGCCAAGCAGTCAGTAAATGGGAGCGCGCGGAGAGCTCGCCCGATACCGAGAACCTGATCTCGCTCGCCAAGCTCTATGGTGTGAGCTTGGACGAGCTGCTCAATCCGAGCGATGAGATTGAGGACGATATCGAGTTTGAGAACGAGGACCGTGCCCGTCAGCGCGAGGCCGAGGCGGCAGATCGCGCCCGTACCCATGAGGCGGCGGCACGTGCAACCGAGGCGGCAACACAGGCGAGTGACGCCGCCGCCAAGGCGGCGCAAGCGGCAAGCTGGAGTGCGCAGGCCGCCAATGCCGCTACGGCGCAGGCGACGAGTGGCAGCGCAGTTGGCTCGACTCCGGTGAAGGGCCCGTTCCAGTCGTTCCCGTATTGGGCCGTGTGCTGGCTGCTGTTCTTTTTGCTGATGTTCCTGTTTGGTGCCGGCCCCTTTGCCGCACTGATCTTCTTTACGATTCCCATCTATCACTGGGTGGCGCGTGCGCTCGATGGCGATTGGGCGCGCGGGGATATTCAGGTTGGTTCGGCGTCGGTGGCGGTCAAGGCCCAGGGGAAGGATACTTCTGCGGAATCTGATGCTGACGTGGCTACCGCGACTACCGCTGAGCCGATTGCCAAAGAGAGTGATGAATGATGAAGCTTTCGCATGAATCCAAGGTACGCTTGGGCGTTGGCATCGGAGCGTTTGTGCTCATCATCGGGCTTGTCTTTGGCATTTCGCGGACTTTGATTCATTTTGATGGCCCGTGGGATCTCGACGATGTTGTATCCGGCTTCTCTGGTATGGACGATGCGGTTGACGAGGACGATCTTTTGGATGGCGGTAACTATTCCGCTCGGCCTCAGCAGCTTTCGAGCACGACTTTTGACGAAGACGCGTTCCAATCGCTCGACTTGGATGTGACGTCGGGGACGGTCGAGGTTAAACGTGTCTCTGGCGGACCGGTACGTGTCATCGAAAGCGGGCGCGTTGCAAAGGGGGCGTCTGCTTCCGATGCCGCCACTCAGAATCTGGTTAAGATCGAGGGCTCTACACTCAAGATTAGCCAGTTCGACTGCGATGACGAGCGCGCCCATGACCGTAAGGTCACCATTGAACTGCCGCGTGAGCTTGCCGATAACATGATGGGCATTACGGCAAACGTGGGGTTGGGAGACCTGACGGTCGCGGACATTGCGTGCCACGACTTTGATTTGACGTTGGACTCGGGAGACGTCGCGTTTGCGGGCACCGTGACCGATACTCTGAATGCCGAGGTCGGTTTGGGCGATGCGACGTTCGAGCTCTACCAGGCCCCCGCGAAGTCGATGGACGTGAGCGTGGACTCGGGCGATGTGGAGATGACGGTTCCGAATTCTACGGGCTTTAAGGCGAGCCTTACCGTGGGCAGCGGCGACTTCGAGAGCGATTTCCTTCCGCTTGGCTACGATGGCGAGACCATTTTGAATCTTGAATTCGATAACGGCGATAAGTCTGCCACGTATCGTTTTAAGGTCGGTTTGGGCGACATGTCGTTTGATTCAGAGTGACGGGTGGTTATTGAAGACTTATAAACCATAGACGCGCTGTTTGATGGAGGCGCCGGAGCCGTGACGGGCTTCGGCGCCTTTGCCTTTACAATGGGGGCATGGAACAGATTATCTTGAACATACTTGAGGCTCTGCGTCGCGGCGAGACCGTGGACGACAAAGCACTCGTCAAATTGATACATGCCGAGGCGCGCCGCGAGGGTGCCGACAAACGCGATTTGGCCAAGCGCCGCCTGCTGCCGTTTTACCAGCGGGTTAAACGTGAGGAGCCGGCTCGGTGGGCTGCGTGGAATGTCGATTCCGATCTGGAACGTCAACTGCTGCAGGTGCTGCGTATGAAGCCGCGCCGCACGGCTTCGGGCGTGGCGACCATTACCGTCATCACCAAGCCCAGGCCGTGCTCGGGCGATTGCCTGTTTTGCCCCAACGACCTGCGCATGCCCAAGAGCTATCTGCACGCCGAGCCGGCATGCGCCCGTGCGGAGCAAAATTGCTTTGACCCGTATCTGCAGGTGAGTGCCCGTTTGACGGCGCTTTCGCAGATGGGGCATGCGACCGACAAGATAGAGCTCATTGTGCTCGGTGGCACCTGGAGCGACTATCCGGAAGGCTATCAGACATGGTTTATGTCAGAGCTTTTCCGTGCGCTCAATGACGATGCCGTCGCCGGCGTGGCTGCCAACCCCATGTTGGCGCGTCCGGGCATCAGCCGTGCCGAGGCAGGGCGTCTACTCTATGACGCTCCTGCCGATGCCTTGCCGCCGGTGGTAACAGAACGCCGTGAGCGCTATCGGGCTGCCGGTATTGCGACCGACGAGGCCGAGCTTGCGAGCGGTGTTGCCGACGAGCAGGGGCGTGTGGATGCTGCCGTGGGTGGCTATAACCGCGCGGTGCGTCGTCTGTACGGTCCCGGTACGCCGTGGGGCGAGGTCGCCGAGTGGCAGACGACCACGATGGAGGAGCTTGAACGTCAGCAGCGCATCAACGAGACGGCGAAGCATCGCGTGGTGGGGCTCGTTATCGAGACGCGCCCCGATGCCGTGACGCCACAGGCGCTCACGCTCATTCGTCGCCTGGGTTGCACCAAGATTCAGATGGGCATCCAAAGCCTTGACCAGCACCTGCTCGATATCAACGAGCGTCGCATTTCGGTGGCGCAGATCGAGCGGGCGTTTTCGCTTGCGCGTCTGTTTGGCTTTAAGATCCACGCGCATTTTATGCTCAACTTGCTGGGCGCCACACCCGAGGGGGACAAGCGTGACTACGAGCACTTTATGACTGAGGGGGCCTTTATGCCCGACGAGGTCAAGGTCTACCCGTGTGCGCTCATCGAGGGCTCGCGTCTGGTGGGCTGCTACGAGCGCGGCGAGTGGCGTCCCTATACCGAGGAAGAGCTGCTCGACGCGGCGAGTGGCGCCCCTATACCGAGGAAGAACTGCTCGACGTGCTGGCCGACGACATCGTGGTGACGCCGGCGTTCTGCCGTATCAGTCGCATGATCCGCGATTTTAGTTCCGATGACATCATGGTGGGCAACAAGAAGCCCAACCTGCGTCAGCTCGTTGAGAACCGCCTGGCTGCTCGGGGTGACGGTGCGACGGTGCGCGAGATTCGCTATCGCGAGATCAGTACGGCGGGTGCCGACTTGGATGAGCTATCTCTTGATGAGGAAGTGGCGTACGAGACGCCGGTGACTTACGAGCGCTTTTTGCAGTGGGTGACGCCGCAGGGCAAGATCGCGGGCTTTTTGCGCCTGTCGCTGCCCGACCATTCATTTGTTGCCGCGCATGCGGACGAGTTGCCGACGACGCCGGACGAGGCGATGATTCGCGAGGTGCACGTGTATGGCATGGCGGCACGCGTGGGTGACCAGGGCCAGGCGGCGCAGCATCACGGGTTGGGGCGTTTGCTCGTGGAGCGTGCGTGCCATATTGCTCGGGACGCGGGCTATGCGCGCATCAACGTGATCAGCGCGATTGGCACACGCGAGTACTATCGCCATTTGGGTTTTTACGACCATGGACTCTATCTGCAAAAGGAGCTCTAGATGAACAAGCCAAGTGTTTCTGCCGGCGTCGTTGCCGGCGTTGCTCTGGGAGCCGCGGCGCTTGGTGCGGCCGCCGTCGCTGTTCGCGCTGCCTGTCTGCAGGTTGCGCGAACCCGCAATGGGTTGGCGCGTGTGAAACGCGTGCACGATGAGGGCGGCGATGAGATTCGCGTGTTGGTGCAAGGCGGCGTCTACCAAAGCGCGAGCTATGTCGGTGAGCGTTGGGCCGAGCCCGTCTTTGCGTACTATCGTGCGTTTGACGACGTGTTTGAGTCCGAGGATGCGATGCGCGACGCTTATGGTCACGGCATCGACCGTATGCTTATGCTGGGCGGCGGCGGGTTTGCCTATCCTAAATTCGCCCTGATGTCGCACGAGGGCTTGCGCATGGACGTCATCGAGTATGACGGAGAGATTACGCGCCTGGCGCGCCGTTGGTTCTATCTGGACGAGCTGGAGCGCACGGTGGGCGACCGCTTGCGGGTGATTACTGCTGAGGCTCGCTCGTATCTGGGTGTGACAAGTGTGGGCCATCGTCGCTACGACGTGGTCGTGAGCGATTGCTTTGGCGGTGCCGAGCCCGTACGCGAGCTGGCGACGGTTGAAGCGTTGCGTTTGGTGCGGGGCAGCCTAAATTTCGGTGGCGTCTACGTTGCCAATATCGTGAGCGCAAGCGAGGGGAGCGATGTGACGTTCCTGCGCGATTGCGCTGCCACGGCACTCGAGGTGTTCGCCCACGCCTGGGTGGTCCCATGTGGCGATGCAGAGTTCGGCGGCGAGGAGAACTACCTGCTCATCGCCAGCGACGGCAACTACGCCTTTGCCGAAGCCGTGCCCTTCGACACCGACTTTCTCGGCACCGTCCTTCACGACAAGTAAGTCTCCCCGTCCCAAAAAGATTGGTCTTAGGCGTGGTCGCGCCAGCCGAGAACGCGCTGCTTCATACCCTCGATTTCGAGCACGCCTTCGGCAAAGCCTTTGCGCACGAGCTCCTCGGGAACGTACTCGTCGTAGCGATCAAAATAAGGCACCTCGCCGGGATAGACGAGCTCGATGGGATCGAAGTCCTTCTCGGCCTCGGCGGCGAGCACCTCAAAGAATGTCTCCTCGTCGGCCTTCATCTTGAACTGCATAAAGTATGGACGCGACGGATCGAGCCCGCGAAGGCCCAACTCAGCGGCACATTTGATTTTAAGCATGCGCTCGAGTGCTAGGAAGGCGTAGCTGCCCAACCAGGGGAAGAGCACCCAGGTGTCGCCACCCAGGTTGATGAGCGGCTTAGTTCCCGCGCCCGAAATCTCGGCGGTATGACGAGCCTGCGCCAAGCGAGCCCGTGCGTTAGCCATGAGGTACGGATATGTCGCATGCTCGTTGAGCGCCTTGCGCATGCGTTCGAGTACGTGTGTATTGATGTCACCGGGGCAGTCGCCAAAGTAGGCCGGCACACGGCCCTTGACCTGCGTGGCAAAGACGGTGTGGCGCTTCCAGTCCACTTCCTCGACAATCCAGCAGTGTCCGGCGATGGCGATGCGCTCACCGGGCGGTGGCGGGTTGACGATCGTGCCCAATTCGGCCGACTCGCTGCGAACGGTGAACTCCTCGTTTTCCTGGAACACGGCGTAGAACTTAAAGTTGTTGATGATGCGCTCTCCCGCGAGACCCACGATGAGCCCACCGCCCTCGGTGACCTGGATGTGGTCGATCTTGATGAGGTGGCGCAGCAGTACGCGATAGTCATCGGCCGAGACGCGGTGGAAATAGCTGAGCGTGAGTACACGCTGAGCAAGCTCGGCCGGCGTGAGCTCGCCGGTGCTGGCGAGCGTCGACATGGTCTGGTGGTAGAGCAGGCTGTAGGGGAGTCGATCGAGCTCGGGCGGCTCGACCCACTTTTCCTCGCGATAGAGTTGTACGAGCGCGATGCCCTGCAGGAGCTTCCACGGGATGGTCTCGGGCATCATCGTGCGCGGCTCGGGCTCTTCCTCGCGCATAACAAACCACATCTCGGGCGGAAGATCGCGGCGTCCCGTGCGGCCCATTCGCTGCAAAAAGGAGCTGACGGTAAACGGCGCATCGATCTGGAACGCACGCTCCAGACGGCCGATATCGATACCGAGCTCCAGCGTAGAGGTGGTGACGGTTGTCTGTGCCTGCTCCTCATCGCGCATGAGTTCCTCGGCCGTCTCGCGCAACGATGCCGAAAGATTGCCGTGATGAATGAGGAAACGGTCGGGCTCGTGCCGGTTCTCGCAGTAGCTACGCAGCATGGAGCACACGGCCTCTGCCTCCTCGCGCGAGTTGGCAAAGACCAGGCACTTGCGGCCGCGCGTATGCTCAAAGATATAGCCCATACCGGGGTCGGCGTTGTCGGGCGCCGTGTCGGTGGGGTTGAGAAGCGCCTGCTCGGTCGCTCGTGGGATGTCGACTTCGCCCTCGGGGGCCGAGGAAGTGCGACGGTCTTTGGGAGCGGCTTTGCCCCGTGCCCGTTCGCGACGTTGACGGCGCTCCTCTTGTATGAGCTGTCCGCTGTGACGCATGTATTGGGCGCCGGCGGGCAGTGCCACGGGTGCCGCTGCCTCAATGCGCTCGCATGCAAGCACTTCGGCCTCTTGAGGACCCATGCTCTCGAATACCCGCTGCTGTGCCTGGGGGCCCGAGTTGTAGAAGTGCTCCATGGAGATGCGCCACACGCGACGCGGTTCTTCAAAGCGGGGGATAACGCAGTCGCGCCCCGTTCCCTGTGAGAGAAAAGCGCCCGTGCGCTCGGGGTCGCCGATGGTAGCGGAAAGGCCAATGCGTCGAGGCTGCACGCCGGCCATGCGCGAGAGTCGCTCGATAAGGCAGAGCGTCTGCCCGCCACGGTCGCCGCGCATGAGCGAGTGGACTTCGTCAATAACCACATAGCGCAGGTCGCAGAACATACGAGGGATTGCCATGTGCTTATGGATCAGGAGCGCCTCGAGCGACTCGGGCGTAATCTGCAAGATACCGCTCGGCTTTTTGATGAGCTTTGCCTTGTGCGACTGCGAAACGTCGCCATGCCAGTGCCAGACGGGGATGGCGGCTTCTTCGCACAGGTCATTGAGACGGACGAACTGATCATTGATGAGTGCTTTGAGGGGGCCAATATAGAGGGCCCCAACGCTTGCGGGCGGGTTCTCCCAAAACTCGGTCAGGATGGGAAAGAAGGCCGCCTCGGTTTTGCCGGAAGCCGTGGATGCCGTCAGGAGCACATTGTCCTGCGTGTTAAAGATGGCATCTGCCGCCGCAACCTGGATAGAGCGCAAGCTCTCCCAATCGTGGGAGTAGATGAAGTCTTGGATAAATGGGGCGTAGCGGTCAAAGGCGTTCACGGGGCCTCCTTTCAAAAGCGAATCTCTCAACGCGGTGGGCAGTGGCTTGCTGCATTACTGCCTCAACGTTTTCCCAGATAAAACCTGCCAAAATAAACCTGTCCCTTTTTGGTAGGTTAGATGGTGAATTCGGCGAAGTTACGGTCGCCACCTGCGGTATCGGTGTCGCCTGTTGCGGTTGCTGGCGCCAGCGCGTCACCGCCGACGCTTTGTAGTAGCTCGGCAACGTTGGCATCGGGGTTCTGGCATAGGATGTCGAGCAGCTCGATAAAGTCGCGAATGACCTCGCGAGGCGTCAGGTGCGTATCGGCTCCCACGCGGCCAAACTCAATCTTGAGGAAGTCCACCAAGTCGTTCTCGGTAAGCGTGGGCGTCCAGCCAAAGTAGCCGGCGTGAATTTGCATGAGTTTTTCGATCAGCACCAGTAGCTCCTCGTAGGTGAGCGGCTGCAAGCGGATGATGGGCGCGAGCATGTCCTTAAGGTCCTCGCGTGCAAAGCGACCCTGAGCGAGCCGGCTGCGCAGAGCCTCGTAGGAGAATACGCCGCGACGGCGGTCCTCGATGGAGGTCGGCGTGCCGCCCATGATCATGCCCAAGTACTGCGCCTTGCCCTGGAGCGTGTCGTTGTACATGGTGAGGATTTTCTCGTAGTTGTACTGGCGCGTGATGGCGTTGGGAATCTTGTACAGGTTTACGAGTTCGTCGATGAGCACCAGCATGCCCTTGTAGCCGCTGCAGACCAAAAAGCGTGCGATGAGTTTGACGTAGTCGTACCAGTCGTCATCGCTGATGATGGTCGAGGAGCCCAGCTCGGCGCGCGCCTCGCTCTTGGTTCGGTACTCGCCTCGGATCCACTTGGTCACGCGGCTCATGGTCTCCTCGTCGCCCTCGGAAACGGCCGCGCGATAGCGACGGAGCATGCGGGCAAAGTCGAAGCCGTGGACCATTTCCTCGAGCGGAGCGAGTTGGGCATTGATAGCCGACTCATCGGCGTCCGCGCACGAGGCGACCCAGCGATCCAGGATAAGGTTGAGCGCGCCGCCTTCGGGGCGCGTCTTGGTCGATATATTGCGGATGAGCTCACGGTAGGTGGCAAGGCCCTGTCCCTGGCCGCCCTGCAGGCGGCGCTCAGGGGATAGGTCGGCATCGGCGACGACGAATCCCTCACCCATGGCGTGCGTGCGGATGGTCTGGAGCAAAAAGCTCTTGCCGGCGCCGTAACGACCGACCAGAAAGCGGAAGCTCGCGCCACCGTCGGAGATGAGACTCAGATCGGTGAGCAGGGCGCGAATCTCGACCTCGCGTCCCACGGTGATATAGGGAAGGCCGATGCGCGGGACCACGCCGCCCTTGAGCGAGTTTAGGATAACGGCAGCGACGCGTTTGGGTACGCGGGGCGCTGCGGATGTGGTATCACTCATGGTCTAGGTATCCTCTCACGTCTGCTTCGTAATCCTCGATAATCTGCGGCCCTGCCGCGCTAAATTCAATTACGGTGTCGCCCACCAGGTCGAAGAGCGCCTCGTTGATGGTATCGACGAGCATGTCCTCGCTCTGGCCCGAGTGCGCCACTGCCGATGTCGCTTGCGCTGCGTTTTGCTCGAGCAGTGCGCGAAGATACGCGGTTGCGGCGGGCGCGAGTTCGGTCGCGGCGTCAGCGGGCGCAGCAGCTGCGAACGCGGGCGTCGGCGCGAGAAGCGGTGCCACGACACCAAACTGTTCGGTGGATATGGTCGGCTCGTCGGTCTCGTCCTGCCGAATGGGTGCCGCGACCGCCTCGACAATCGCGTCGGCTACGGGCTCGGCTTCCGGTTGCCCTGAGTCCGCTGCCTCGGCTTCCACAGGTGCGCCGTCCTCGCGCTCTTCATCGATCAAAAGCGCTTCACGCGTTTGCGCGGCGGCGCTTCGAATGTGCCCCAGCTGACTCAGATCGATATCGATCTTGACGGGCTGGTGTGCGGCGTCCCATGAAAGCCATGCCACAATCTCGTCATCGATAATCTTGGCCAGATATTTGGGGACCTTTTCTTCCTTAAGGGGATGGGCGGGGTCCAGCGCCAGGCGCAGGTGTTGGTCGCAGGCGCGCATCATTTCACCGAGCTTGCTGCTCTTTTGCCTACTGCCATGGATACGCATGCATTCCCAAAAGCCGTTTTGGCAACGGTAGATATGGATAGGATCCAGGCGGTATTCGCAGTCCTCGTGGCGCTCGGGCGCAAAGAATACGGCCGAGGCAAACATGGTGTAGGGCATGGCCGTCTCCTCCCCAAATAAACTCGCCACGATGCCGGTCTTTCGGTGCGTGTCATAGTAGCGCGCCATGCGGACATACACGGCGCATGCCACGTGGCGCAGATCGCGGTGGTGGCTGCGGTCGAGCCGCGAGTTACTTAGGTTGTACGTGGAGAGGGCGTTGATGGCGGCCATGAGTCGCTCCTCGCGCACCTCATCGGGCGGAAGGGGGAGCGTGGGCTCGGAGGTTTTGCGACGCTTGGGGGTCTGGCCGGACGGCGCCGGTGCTGGTACAAGGTCTCGTGCCGCGCGCCGCAGCTCGATAAGGGCGTTATCGAACATGACGGTTTTAGAATCACGAAGCAGCTTGGGGTCAAGCCCGTGGAACACGGCGTAGTCCTGCAACCACACGCGTGCAAACCGGTCGATGCCGGGCTCGAAGGCGCGGTAGGCATCCCAAAAGGCCTTGATCTTGTTAAAACCATCGAGCGGGTCATCTACGCCAATGCCGCAAATCAGCTCATAGAGATACAGAAAGGCGAAGGACGTAGACGTTTCCTCGACGGTTCCGCGGCGCACTTGGGCACGCCAGGTAAAGTAGCCGCGCAACTGCCGGTCGCTCATGGCGTTGTAGGTGGGAAAGTACGACTTAAAGGTGCCGTTGTAGGGGCAGTCGTCCTCAAAGTCGGCCATCAGCAGGCCTTGGCGGTAGAAAAGCTCGGCTTCCGAAAGCCAACGGCCCGCGCCGCCCTTGGGGTCTTCTTGCCAACGCGATATCTCACGCATCTTGCGGTACTGGTCGGGGAGGAAGTTCTGCATCTGTCGGCCGGTCTTGAGAATCGGCTCGTCTGCGTAGACCTCATGTGAGAAGCGAGCGGACTGATGGGTCCGGGCCTCGGCCATAATGCGCTCGATGAGCATCTTGATGTCCTGGTCGGCCACCGCTTCTCCTCTCCTAACGCAGCTTCGGTGACCTCATATCATAGCACAGCATCAAACAGATGTTCGAGATACCGCTGTGTAGATAGATTTAGAACAAGAGGGCGTAGATGACCGCCACGACGACGGAGGGGAGCATATTGGCCGTGCGGAAGGTCTGAGGTCGAATAAGGTTAACGCCAACACAGAAGATGAGCATGGAGCCCACAAGCGAAAGGCTGTCGAGGGCTGCCGTAGTCATGATGGGGGAGAGTGCGCCGGCAAACAGCGTGATCGTCCCCTGGAACACGGCGACGGGCAGGGCGGAGAAAATGCAGCCGCGGCCAAGCGACGCCGTCATGGTGCAGACGATGATGCAGTCCAGCGCGCCCTTGAGGGCAAGCGTGGACCAGTCGCCGAGCAGGCCGTCCTGGATCGATCCCACAATGGCCATGGCGCCGATACACACGGTGAGTGAAGTCGAGACAAAAGCGTTGGTGAACTCGTTATCGCCCTCGCTGCCGGTTTTGCGCTTGAGCCATTCGCCAAGGTTCTCAATGGCGGCCTCCAAGTTGATGGCCTCGCCGATGAGCGAGCCGAGCGCAAATGAGACGATGAGCATGGTGGTACCGGTGGTCGCTAGCGCCTTTCCATCGATGATGAGCATCTTTTGCATGGTGCCGCCCAGGCCGATAAACAGGACGCACAGCCCCGATGCTTTCATGAGCGTGTCTTGGATGCGCGGTGTAATGAAGCGGCCGCCCGCTAATCCCAAAAGACCGCCCGCAACTAAAAGCGCAACGTTGATGATTGTTCCCAAGCCCGGCATGAGCCCTCCTGTATTGATGCCAACGTGGCAATCGTAGCAGAACGAAATGCGAGGCACATCGCGACTCATCTAATACGTTATATAAGTGGTATTAGGAATGATGCGCAGCATTTAAGCCTCAGGTGGTTGTCGGGACATAGGGGTAGTAGTCAAAGCGCAGTGTCATAAGCCGCTGCGGGGATTCAATAGCCGCGGCGATGATATTGGCATCGCGGGCACGATCAAACCCTTCGAGTTCGATCTGATACGAGACGTCTTGCATAATGTCCAGACGTCGCCAGGCTAGAAGTGTGTCGCCATCGAATTCCAAGGTCTTGCCTCCGTCTGGGGCAACGGCGTATAGACGCAGTTTAGCGGTGGTTGCAGGGTCGACAACCGTGACCTTTTTAATTTCGTTTCGAGTATTCTTGGCGCCCAACAAGGTGAGCAGTGTTGGGGCCACGACCTCGCCCGATGGCAAATAGACGACTTCAATGGATTCGGGAAATGCGATGATGGCCGACTTGCGGACGGGCTGATTGGCGGCGGCAACTTCGATGTTTGCAGCATCGATGACCTCTGTGTGGTCGAGGGCGGCAAGCACGCAGCAGTTACCTTCATCGATCTCCTGAGGATCAGCAAGCCCCAGACTGTCCGCGAGCTCGGGATCGTTTGGACCGGTAGCGGGCTCATTCGGTGCTTCGAAAGAAGCTGGGACGCTGTTTGTCGGCGACGGCGTGTCGCCCGCACCTGCTTCTTTGTCCGTGCTCTCTTCTTGTATGGTTGCGTTGATGGGTTCGTCGTTTGAGGGGAGCGTCTTGGCGTCAAGCGCGGAGGAGACAATCCCGACGGCTCCGGATCCGTTCCACTCCATCTCGAGAAGCGCCGGGTCGGCAAGAATGCGTTGCCTGCCTAGCGTGTGGGTATCGATCGCAATAGGGCCTGCCTCCGTCCCGCGCGTAAGGCTGAGCGATCCGGCCGGCTTCTCGAAATGAATGTCTGTGTCTTCGGTGCTGGCGGCGTAGAACAGCAGGGATGCTTCTCCCGCCGCGATGGCATCGGTGCCCGCCTTGGTCAGCCGCAGCGATGCCGTGAATGAGAGGGTGGGCTGCACATCGTCTGCATTCGCGGCGGCGCAGCCCAGACATATACCGCCTCCTTTCTCGAAAAACGCACCGTCGAAGGCGACCTTCGCTCCGTTCGCCGAGTCATCGACCGAAGCGATATCGATGCGCAACCCCAAATCGCACGGATCGCCATCTGCATCGAGCACAATCGAGCGCCACGTGCAGACGGCGCACCCCGCCTGGGAGCCGTTTGCCTTGTTCGAACGATTGATATCCACGACTATCGAGCCGTCCGTATTACGACGAAGGCATCCCGAGGTTGAGATTGCGGCCTGTGCGAACGAAAAACGCTTGCACGCAATGGCGCTCGACGGATTTGGTGCGGAGCTTAGGGCTGCTGGTAAGGAGTCTGCCATGACGGGAGTCGCCCAAGCGGCGACAGGCGTTCCGGTTGCGAGCGCGCCGCAGAGTGCGACGACGGGCAAAAGGTTCTTCGATGCCATGGGGTCTCCTTAGCTAATTTAGTGCGGCCTGTCCGTGTTTCGTTTCTGGCTGCGTTTGATGTGCAGACCGAGGCCGGCGGTTCCCGCGCCTGCTGTCGTGGCGCCTGCTGCCAAGAGCCATCGTCTGTCGTCTGTCTGTGCCAACGGTTCCTTGCAGTTGCCGCGGTCGAGCTCCGAGAGGTCGACCGTCACCTGCGTGGCGGCCTGCGCCTGTTCTTGCTGGGCAAAGGCCATGGCTGGCCCAAACGCTAGGATACTGACGGCGGTGGCCAGGGCGACGGCCTTATGCCGTGTGCGCACCGGGCTCGACCGTCCAGGTGATCGTTGCAACTTGATCGCCTTCGCCGGTTACGCGGAAGATGTCGCGCGTGACGCGGGCGACGTTTCCGCTTGTCTTGAGCTTAATTTTGTCCGTGCCGCCGGCAATGCCCTGGTAGCCCATGTCGAAGGCTGCATTCTTGGAAAGATCGAGGCCCGTCTCCTGCATTGCGGCGCTGGCGTTCTGGAGTGCGCCGTCGGGGCCGACCTTAAAGTCGATGGAATTCTGCGCGGTTCCGGCCTTGGCGTCGGCGGCAATGGTCCAGGTGTTCATGGCGTCGATCTTCATGTTGGTGACATGGATGCCGTAGGCCGAATGATTGTCGATGGTGGTCGCGTCTTCTGAGGGGCCCTGAAGCGTGCCGTCGGCCTTGGCGACGAAGGGAATAACCGTCGGAACTTTGAACTCTACGTTGTCGATCTCGGTCCTGACCATTACTTTCGTGGTTCCAACGCGCCCGGCTGCCAGAGCTGGCGTCGGGGCGGCGCCCATTGCGAGCGCGAGCGCGAGCCCTGCGCCCACGACGAGCGCTCTGGCTCCGTTCATGTTCCTGGTGATGTCCATGGTCGTTCCTTTCTATTCGCCGCGGGCCGTCCCCGCGATGATTGGACGAATGCTGGTGAATCGCGTGCGGTGCCGCGTCGGCCGAAAAAGCTAGTTCTCGGCTTGCTCAACCCGTACCTTGACACGTGTCGGATTGCCGTGGTTGTCGAGGGTCTTGGCATCGAGTGCCTGGATCTCGATGTATGCCTCGCCTTCTTTGATGTCGCCGGCGGGGCACGTCTCGATTGTCTTGCCGGTCTCGACCACACCGGATTCGTACATGGTCTCGTCGTTTTGGATGACGCGGAATCGCTGGGGAAATTTATTGTCTTGGACGTTTTGCACGTTGACGCGCAGCTTGCCGTCCTCCTGTAGCTGAGCGACCGGCGCGACCGAAATCGTCATCATGTTGTCGCGGACGATGGCATCGAGCTCATCTTGGATTTCTTGTCGCGATTTACCCTCTGCCGTCGTGACTGAGGCGCCCGCTTCGGGCACGGGCTGCGACTGCCAGGCGTATAGCCCTACGGCGATGAGGGCGCAGACGATAGCCAGGCAGACAACGACGAGTTTCTTGCGACGCCCCAGTCCTGCGAGGCGGGGCGGCTTCTTCGCACTCATGCGGCGTCCTTGGTGGTGTAGACACGTGCGAACGTGGACGGGTCCGCTCCAAAGAGCATGTGAAGCATCAGGCGGCGCGAGTAGATGAGCTCGTCAAAGTCGTGAGGGAGCTCGATGTCGTGGATACGCGCGATGTGGTGGGCGAGCGCCGAGAACGACTCGGGGTCGCAGATAACATCGGTGGTGACGTGGTAGACCGCCGTATCGGGGAACGCCTCTTCGTCGAAAGGCAGGAGATAGGGATCGTCGTCGACCTCGATGGCGACGCCGTACTGGGGCCAGTAATATGCCATGGGAACCTCCCTGCTTCTGGGGCCAAAACTTCTATCGGTTTTGGTTGTCGACGCCGACCGTATCAGCCGCTACTTGACCAATTTCTGACCAAATGCTTGACGGATTGACATCTCCGCAGGTAAAAGGTGGAAAAAATTACTTCAACTTTTTTCGAGCGACAATCGAGCGGTCGGCGACGGCGGGGCGATATGTGTCAAAAGCATCGTCTGCCGAGGAAGCCTTGCCGTTCGCCGAATTGCACAAACGTAAAAATCGCCAATTATGGAGACGGTCTCGAACACGTCGACGAAACGATGCGGTAACATCTCCCTGCAAACACTGTAGTTAGCTAAAGGGGGAGTTCGCGTGTCTGCAACCATTAAACCCTTCACCGATGAGTTCGAAGAGTATGGCCGCGATGAATCTCGTGCATCGGGCGAAGCATCGAGCATCTCGTTTCCGACAACGGAAGACGAGGTCCGTGCCATTTTGGAAACGCTCCATGCCGAGCGTGTCCCGGTAACGGTTCAGGGCGCCCGAACCGGCCTTGCCGCCGGTGCCGTGCCCCACGGTGGGCATATCCTCAATACTTCCCGTATGAATCGCTACTTGGGCCTTCGCCGCGATGAACAAGGCCAATTTCTGCTGCGCGTGGAGCCGGGCGTTGTGCTCTCGGAGCTGCGTAAGCAGCTGAGCAAGAAGGTACTGCCGACCGCTGGTTGGGACCAGGCATCGCTTGAGGCCTACGAGGAGTTCCAAGAGTCCCCCGAGCAGTTCTTTCCCACCGATCCCACCGAGGCATCTGCCTGTCTGGGTGGCATGGCGGCATGCAACGCCTCCGGCGCCCGCAGCTACGCTTACGGCCCCATGCGCCCGCATATCACGGGACTCCACGTCGCGCTGGCTGATGGCGATTTGCTTGAGCTTCAGCGCGGCGAGGCTTTTGCCCAGGGCCGCCACCTGTCGCTCGTGACGGCAGAGGGCCGTACGCTCGAGCTCGATCTTCCCGGCTATACCATGCCCGAGACAAAAAATGCCTCAGGCTATTTCGTTGCGGACGATATGGACGCCATCGACCTCTTTATCGGCGCGTGCGGCACGCTCGGCGTTATCACCGAGCTCGAGATTGCCCTGCAGGCGGCGCCTGCGGTCGTTTGGGGTGTGAGTTGCTTTTTCGATAGCGAGGACAAGGCGGTGTCCTTTACCGATTCCGTGCGCCCTGTCCTGTCCCATGCGGCTGCCATCGAGTACTTCGATGCTGGCGCCCTGGATATTCTACGTCGCCAGCGCGAGCAGTCGACGGCGTTTGCCTCGCTGCCGGCGCTCGACAAAGAGGCCAAGGTATGTGTCTACGTGGAGCTCGATTGCGATGACGAGGCGCAGGCGACCGAGGAGCTGTACCACTTGGGATGGGTGCTGGAGCTTGCGGGCGGCCGCGACGATGCGACATGGGTCGCCCGCAACGAAGTCGATCGCGAGTGCCAGCGGTTCTTCCGCCACGCGGTGCCCGAGAGCGTCAACATGCTCATTGACGAGCGTCGCCGCGCCGACCCCACCATTACCAAGCTGGGATCGGATATGTCGGTGCCCAATGCACGCCTTGCCGATGTCGTGGCCCTCTATCGCCGCACGCTGGCCGAAAGCGGGCTTGAGTCTGCTGCCTGGGGACACATCGGGAACAACCATCTGCATGTGAACATCCTGCCGCGCGATGCGCAAGACTACCGTCGTGGTGGAGAGCTCTTTGCCCAGTGGGCTTCCGAGGTCACGGCCATGGGCGGTGCCGTTTCTGCCGAACACGGCGTCGGCAAGATCAAGGCGGGCTTCTTGGAGACGATGTACGGCCACGAGGCCATGGTCGAGTCGGCGCGTCTCAAACTCCAGCTTGATCCTGCCGGCCAGCTGGGTCGCGGCAACCTGTTTACGGAGAAGCTCTTGGATGAACTCGTCCAGAAAGGGGGCGCGTGAAGATGAGTGATTTCCATATGGTGGTGTGCGTCAAGGCGGTGCCCGGAAGCACCGAGGTCAAGATGGACCCCAAGACCAATACTATCGTGCGTGATGGCAAGCAGGCGGTCATTAATCCCTTCGATGCAAGTGCTCTCGAATGTGCGCTGGCGCTGAAGGACGACTTTATCGGCTTTGGCATGGGCGTGCGTGTGACGGTGGTGTCGATGGGCATCCCCACGACCGAATCGCTGCTGCGCGACTGCATCGCCCGCGGTGCCGACGACGCGCTGCTGCTGACCGACCGAGCCTTTGCGGGCGCCGATACCCTAGCCACCACCTATGCCCTCAAATGCGGCATCGAGGCACTCGATGAGGACTTTGACCTGCTCATCTGCGGCAAGATGGCAGTGGACGGCGATACGGCCCAGATCGGCCCCGAGCTGGCCGGCGCCTTTGGGGTCCCCTGCGTGACCGACGTGAGCTGTGTGCAGAGCGCGGGATTTGCGACGTGTGGCTCGCTGGCGCTCGTCCACGGCTGCGATGCCGGCGAGGAGACGGTGTACCTGGAGATGCCGTGTGCGATGACGACCGCCAAGGAGATTGGCCAGCTGCGCATGCCGAGTATTGCCGGTATTCGCGCGGCCGAGGATGCAGACGTGCGTGTGGCCAGCGCTGCCGACGTAAACGCCGATCCCTCGCGTTGCGGCCTTGCCGGATCACCGACGCAGGTCGTGCGCTCGTTTGTGCCCGACCGTGACCAAACGTGCGAGGCCGTTGAGGGAACGGCGTCCGAGCAGGCGGTAAAACTTGCCAAGATTATTGAGGGGATGGCATAGATGAGCGGGCTGATTATCGATAGCGAAGCCTGTATCGGCTGCGGTCGCTGCGTTCGCGCCTGCGCCTCGGGCGGCATTGTGGTGGAGGGTGAGCGCCCCAATCGCTGTGCCCGCGTAACCGACGGCTGTATCCTGTGCGGTGGGTGCGTCGACGCCTGCCCCGTCAACGCCATCTCGATTGAGCGCGACGAGGCCGCCGGCGCGGCAGACCTTGACGCATATCGAGACATCTGGATCTTCGTGCAGACTGACGAGCACGATGCCGTTGCATCCGTGGCCTTCGAGCTCATGGGCAAGGGGCGCGAGCTTGCCGATGCCCGCGGCTGCCGTCTGGTGGCACTGGTCGGCATGAGCCCCGAGGGCTCACTCGGGGCCCTGGAGCATCTGATTTGCGCCGGTGCGGACGAAGTTCTGGTCTGTCGTGACGAGCGCCTGCGTCAGAACGACGCGGAGGTCTACGCTCGCTTGATCTGCGATTTGGTAGCCGAGCGCAAGCCCGAGGCCATTCTGTACGGCGCGACCGCCTTTGGTCGCGAGCTGGCGCCCGGTGTGGCCGTGCGCTTGCAGACGGGCCTTACGGCCGATTGCACGGTGCTTTCGATGGATACGGAGACGGGTCTGCTGCAGCAGACGCGCCCGGCGTTTGGCGGCAACCTGATGGCCACCATTATCTGCCCCAACCACCGTCCTCAGATGGCAACGGTGCGCCCCGGCATCTTTAAGGCGCCCGAGTTTGACTA
>CABRZJ010000013.1:0-31796 GCA_902475425.1 uncultured Collinsella sp. | reverse complement strand
GGCGCTTGCCGGAACGGCGCGCGAGCTTGCCGGCCGCGTGCATCCTAAGTTTGGCGAATTCTTCGTTGCGGCGGTCTACCTGGCCATCGGCCCGTGCCTGGCTATTCCGCGCACGAGCTCCACGGCCTTCGAGATGCTGGTGCCGCTGCTGCCCGAGGGCGTTTCGCTCGGCGCAGCACGTCTGGTGTTTGCCATCGGGTTCTTCGTCGTCGCGTTTGTGCTCACGCTGCGCCCAGGTGTCATCACGCGCGTGCTCGGCCGCATTACGGGCCCCGCGCTCATTGCGCTCATCGTGCTGGTCGTGGGTGCCGCCGTGATCTCGCCGCTGGGACCGGCTGCCGCCCCGCAAGCTCCCTACGATGCCGGTGCTGCCGTGCAGGGCTTCTTGACCGGCTACCAGACCATGGACCTGCTTGCGTCGCTCGCCTTCGGCATCATCATCGCCGAGACCATCCACGAGTTGGGTGTTACCGATGACAAGCGCGTGGCCTTTGAGATTTCGCGCTCCGGTGTGATCGCCGGCGTGCTCATGGCCATCATCTACTGCGGCCTGGCGCTTGCCGGCACGCAGCTCAGCACCGTGATGCCCGATGCCACCAATGGCGCCGCCATCCTTGCCCGTTCGGCCTCCATGCACTTTGGCCTTGCCGGCACGGTTGTGGTATTTGCGATTTTCTTCCTCGCCTGCATGAACGTGTGCATCGGCCTCATCAGCTGCTGCTCGCGTTACTTCTGCGAGACGTATGTGATCGAGGGGGGAGCGGAGGCCTCCGAGGAGGCCATGCGCCGCCCCTTCGCGATTCTCGCCTTTGTGTTCGCGGCGTTTTCGTGCGTACTCTCCAACGTGGGCCTCGACGTGATCCTTATGTTCTCGGTGCCCATGCTCAACGCCTTGTATCCCGTTGCCATCGTGCTGGTGCTTATGGGCCTGGTGCACGGTTTTTGCGACGCGCATCCGCAGGTGTGGGTTTGGGTCGGCGGCGTTGTCGCGGTGCAGAGCGTGATTACCTCGGTTCGAGACGCGTTCTTTGCGGGTGCGTGGCTGCCGTTCGATGCGCTGCCGCTGGCGGACATTGGAGCCGCGTGGGCGCCGGTTGCCGTGGTGGCGTTTGTGATCGGTCTGCTCCACAGCAAGTTTGTCGCACATTCGAGGAGCTAGGGTTTCTGCGCTTGCACAGGCGGGGAGTCTCCCCTATAATTTCCTTCGCTTTGGGACACGCAAGGTTTAGACCTTAGCTGCTCAACACCTTCGGGACGTGGCGCAGTTTGGTAGCGCGCCTGCTTTGGGAGCAGGATGTCGCAGGTTCAAATCCTGTCGTCCCGACCATATCTTGCGGGCGTAGTTCAATGGTAGAACCCCAGCCTTCCAAGCTGATGACGCGGGTTCGATTCCCGTCGCCCGCTCCATAAGATAGCTTAACGGCTCTGATTCCCTTTGGGATCAGAGCCGTTTTCGTAAACGTGCCGGGGACCCCACATCCCCACCTAAGTTGCGGTGAAATACGGACTGTTTTTCGGCTTTTATGACCCTTGTAGTCCGTATTTCACCGCAACTATTTGTAAGGTTGGATTTTGATGCCGTTGGGAGGGTCGTAGCGACCGTCTACCGAGAGTGGAAATATTTTTTGAAGCGCTGACCTGCGACGTCAAGCTTTTGGTCAGCTTTTGGCAAGGCCTGCGGACGGAAGCATGCGATAGCGTAATGGTATTCTCTCCGCCGTGATGGTTATGGGGTTGGCCATGCTCGATAAAGGCAAACATTTTCCGCAGTCATATGCAAGGATGCTATTCTCGGCCCTTGGAAATCATCAAGATGGACAGCTGCTTATAACAATTGATCCTTGGGATGAACGCCGTGCGCGCGAGCTTATGCAGAAAGAGCTCATGCTCCGTCTTTACAACCATGTGTATGCTGATCCGGTCTATTGGAATAATCTTGGGGTTGAAGATCGCATTTTTCAGCTAGCATCCGCTATTGCGTTCGTTGAACCGGATGCTGTGTTTTGCGGATCGACGGCAGCGCTGCTCTACGGCATCGGCTCGGCGTATGCGCTTCTGGATAAAGTGCAAGTGTTGCTGCCACGTTCTACAAGGCGTGATTCGTATGAGTTCGTTGAATACAAGCGCTGGCGCCCGGGCGTGGTATGGCGGCTCGGCCCGTTTACGCTGACGGATCCGTATCGGACGGTGGTCGATATCGCCCGAACGAGCGCCTTTCGCTATGCACTGGGCTATGTCGATGGCTTGGCCCGTGAGTACGATGTCGAACGCGAAGAGCTGCGAGCATATGCGCAGGCAAATTGCCGAGGGTTGCATGGCATCGCGCGTGCTTTTGACGTTTTTGAGCATATGGACGGCAGGTCAGACAATGGTGGCGAGTCCGAGGCGAGAGCAGCGATGATTCTCGCTGGGGTTGTCGCGCCTGAGCTTCAAGTTGAGATACCGCGACCGGGAAACGCTGGCTATTATCTAGCAGATTATGGCTGGCAGATGCCAGACGGCTCATGGACGCTGGCAGAGCTGCATGGGCTAGGTAAGTTTGAAGACGAAGCTCAAAATGATCCAGAGCAAGCGGCGGCAAAAACCTATCGAGCGGCCCTCATGCGCGACGCGAATCTTCGCGCAATGGGCCACAACGTCATTCATTTCAAACTCTCGGACACCTACGACGTGGAATCGTTCGGTGCCATGATGCGCGGTTACGGCATTCCGACAACAAAACCCTACGCCGACTCCCGATAGCGAAATCGTTCGTAGCCAACCTTCAATTAGTTGCGGTGAAATACGGACTGTTGAGGCCTTTAAAGGCATGAAGCGGTCCGTATTTCACCGCAACTTAGGAGGGGATGGGGCTGAGGGGCGGGCGATGCCGTTGCTTGTCGGTTAGTGGCGGGATTGGTGGCGGAGCTTGTCGATGGTGGAGTCGGTGCTTCGGCTGCGGGCTTCGGCGGCGCGGTCGCGGGCGTCGGCAGCGGTTTGGCGCTTGCGGCGGTAATCGATCATGCCTTGGATGATGGGCTTGCCAAAGCTCACGACATCATCGTTGTAGATGGCGGTTCGGGCTGCGAGGAGGCAGTCGGAAAAGTCCATATGGGTCTTGCCAAAGAGTTTGACGGCAAGGGCGACAACGGTGGGCTCGTCGACCATGACGTCATCGAGCAGCCTTTTCATGGCCGCAGCAATCTCAACGCGGGGAACCTTATAGACGTCGCGCAGCGTGACCACGACGCGCGTGATGATTTCGGGGTAGACACGAGCAGTGCGCGTGGCGATGACCTTGGCGGCGCGCGGTGACAGAACTTCGTCGTCGTCAAGCAGGTAGCGTAGGATGACGGTCTCGTCGATGATGGTGCTACTCATGGATATCTACTTCCTCGGGACCCAAAATCGAATCGTCGCTTTCTGTAGCAAGGTACTCAATCCAGGCATTGCGCTCCTCGGAGCGGCGATTGGGGTCCCCATATGCTTTGAGCGATCCATAGGCGGCGGTGCCGTCCTTTGAGCGCACGGCGACCGGCTGAAAGGGAAGCTTGCGCATCAAAATGCTTTGCGCGACAAATAGACGGACAGCCTCGGCGAGCGATGTGCCCATGGCGTCGTAGAGACGCTCGGCATGCTGCTTATCTTCCTCGCGAATGCGCACCTGCAGGATGGCTCGTTTTTGAGTCGATGACATCACTGGCCTCCCTTAATGAGCGTGCAATTTGAATAGTCAAATACAGCATCGGCTAATAATAGCCAATCTTACAACCACTACTTTATTGCACTAGAGTAAATGAGTGTAAACGATATTACAAACGTACTACATCCTTCAGAAATGAGCGTGAAATCTTTCGCGGGCTTACGCGTGTAATACACTCACCTTTATAGCTTCTAGAGAATAATTCCAACCTGCCAAAACCCCTGCAATACACCCGTATTGCAGGGCCTATGCTCAAGTTTGCCCCCTGCAACTGCGTATATTTAACCTGTATATCGTTGGAGGAATTCTATCGAAGTGCCTGTTTCGCCGCATGCACTCGATACGCCGATGCCGGACCACGGGCGGTCCGGGGCAACGTCGGCAGGGTCTCTCCGGCATGGGATTCAGGAGGGAGTGAACAACATGGGCAATAAACGAGTCGTGGCTGATTCTTCACGCTGCATTGGGTGCCAAACCTGTATGGCGGCGTGCATCGAGGCACACGATATTCCCGGCAACATCGCCGCACCTCGCTTGCGTGTAACGCGCACCTACGAGATCTCCGCGCCGGTGGCATGTCACCACTGCGAGGACGCTCCGTGCGCGAAGGCCTGTCCTACGGGCGCCTTGTTCTTTGATCCAAAGAACCATCGTATCGGCGTCAACGAGGACAACTGCATCGGCTGCAAGAGCTGCGTTATGGCATGCCCCTTTGGCGCCGTGAGCGTGGCGACCACGCAGGTCCCCGTCTTGATGGGCGACGTGCGCGTGGGTTCGCAGACTAAGAGCTTCGTGCTCAAGTGCGACCTGTGCGTGGACCGTCCCGGCGGTCCGGCGTGTGCCGAGGCGTGTCCGACCAAGGGCCTCACCCTGGTAGACGAGGAGCGCTTGGCAGAACTGACCGCCGAGCGTGCCCGCGCCACCATCGAAAACGAGGCGTAAGTGTTGGGGCGACAGGCCCAATGATTGTCAAATAAGTACCGAGCATTCGGTAGCAGAGAAAGGAAGGAGGGTGTCATGGAGAAGCATAAAGTGATCTGCCCGTATTGCGGCGCCGGTTGCCAGTTTAACCTCTTGGTTCAAAACGGCCAGGTCGTGGGTACCGAACCGCTCAACGGCATCACCAACCAAGGCGAGCTGTGCCTTAAGGGCATGAGCGGCTACGACTTCATCAACGACACCAAGATCTTGACTCCTCGCGTACTGCACCCGATGATCCGCCGCACCAAGGGCGCGGATCTTGAGCGCGTAAGCTGGGACGAGGCACTGGATTTCACCGCATCTAAGATGCAGGCCATAATTGACGAATATGGTCCTAACGCTGTCATGACCACCGGCTCTTCGCGAGGCGGCGGCAATGAGGCGAACTACGTCATGCAGAAGTTTACGCGTGCGTGCATTGGCACCCACAGCGTGGACAACTGCGCTCGTACTTGACACGGCCCTACTGTCCTCGGTCTGATGGACACGGTTGGTTCAGGTTGCATGTCATGCTCCATCCCCGGCATGGAGGATGCGGGCTGCATTTTCCTCTTCGGCTATAACCCTGCCGATTCGCACCCCATCGTCGCAAGGCGTATCGTGCGAGCCAAAGAAAAGGGTTGCAAGATCATCGTCGCCGACCCGCGCCATATCGAAACCGCGCGTATCGCCGATCTCTACCTTCCGATCAAGAACGGTTGCAACGTCGCGTTCCTCAACGCCTTTGCCAACTGTCTGGTCAACGATGGCCTCTACGACAAGGAATTCGTCGCCGAGCATACGAACGGCTTTGACGAGTGGTGGGAGACCATCAAGAACTACACTCCCGAATCCGTACAGGACATCACGGGTGTCGAGCCCGCGTTGATCCACCAAGCTGCCGAGATGTACGCCACGGCGAAGCCCTCTGCCATCATTGGCTGGGGCATGGGCGTATGCCAGCAGAAGCAGAACCTGAAGACGGTGCACACCATCGCCTCCATCGCCTGCGTTGCCGGCCAGATCGGCAAACCCAACTCCGGCCTCGCGCCCGTGCGCGGTCAGAACAATGTCCAGGGCTCCTGCGATATGGGCATGCTGCCCAACCTGTACCCTGGCTACCAGAAAGTCACCGACCCCGCCGCTCGCGCCAAGTTTGCCAAGGCCTGGGGCGTGCCCGAGGAAAAGCTCCCGCTCGAGGAGGGCTACAAGCTCACCGACCTGGGTCACCTGGTCGACGAGGGCAAGGTGCACTGCTTCTACAACTACGGCGAGGACCCGGTGCAGACCGAGCCCGATTCGGCCGGTATGCGCAAGACGCTCTCCGAGCTGGACCTGTTCATTTGCCAGGACATCTTTATGACGCAGACGACCATGCTCGCCGACGTCATCCTGCCCGCCACCTCTTGGGGCGAGCACGAGGGTGTCTTTACCGCGTCCGACCGTAGCTTCCAGCACTTTGATGCGGCCGTTCCGCCCAAGGGCGAGTGCCGCCACGACTGGGAGATCTTCGCGGACCTGTCCACGCGCATGGGCTACCCCATGCACTACGACAACACCGAGCAGATCTGGAACGAGTGCATTAGCCTGTGCCCCAACTTTGTGGGCGCCACCTACGAGAAGATGGCCCCCGAGGGCGGTTACGCTCAGTGGCCCGTCAAGACCACCGACGTAAACGACCACGGTACGCCCGACATGTTCGCAGGCGGCAAGTTCACCACCAAGGACGGCCGCGCCAACCTGATGGCGCACGACTGGGAGGCGCCCTCCGAGCTTCCCGACGATGAGTACCCACTCATCCTGTGCACCGTCCGCGAGGTCGGCCACTACAGCTGCCGCTCGATGACCGGCAACTGCAAGACGCTGGCGCTGCTTGCCGACGAGCCCGGCTTTGTCCGCATGAATCCCGCGGACGCCCAGGCGCGCGGCATCAAGAACGGCGACATCGTCTCGATTCACAGCCGCCGCGGCCAGGTATACAGCCGCGCCGACGTGAGCGACCGTATCAACAAGGGCACGGTCTATATGACCTACCAGTGGTGGATCGGCAAGTGCAACGAGCTGACCATGCACAAGGTCGACCCGGTCTCGCATACGCCCGAGGACAAGTTCTCCGCCTGCCAGGTCGACGCCATTGCCGACCAGGTTTGGGCAGAGGGCGAGGTGGAGCGTCAGTACACCGAGCTCAAGCAGGCTCTGGTGGACGCCGCCGCTCCCCAGGACGTTGAGCCCGGCGCCGCCAAGTTCGACGACGAGACGCACGTGAATCAAATCGTGTAGTCCCGTTCTCGTTGGCTTTTTGGGCCGGGCGTCCCGTACGTTCGGGAGCCCGGCCCGTTATTTTGAAAGGAAGTGGGGATGAACCGCTTCATCGACATCAACCCGGAGAGGTGCATCGGCTGCGGAACATGTCAGTCCGCCTGTGCCGACGCTCACCGGATGCAGGGTCTTCAGGATACGCCGCGCCTGGCGCTCGTGAAGACCGGCGGTATTTCGGCCGCCCTTGCCTGCCACCATTGCGAGGGTGCCCCCTGCGCCGAGGTCTGCCCGGTGAATGCCATCGAGCACGATGGCGACCGCATCCACGTGAAGGAGCAGGAGTGCATCGGGTGCAGGCTGTGCGCCATCGCGTGCCCCTTTGGAGCCATCCATCCCGATGGCACGTCTATCGCCGGTGTCGCAGGCATGTGCGACCCGACGCCTTCGTATCCTAAGTCCCTGAGCAGCCTGCTTACGTGGGCTCCTGGCCAGTACACCTGCGCTGTGAAGTGCGACCTGTGCGCCTTCGATCCGGACGGCCCGCATTGCGTGGCGGCGTGCCCCACCAAGGCGCTGACCGTCATGGGCGGCGCGGCCGATCGCGAGCTCGACGAGGCCAAGCGCCTGCGCTCGATCGAAAACGGTCCGGCTGTCGACGTCACCGCTGTGGCCCAGGGCCTGTCCGAGAAAGCAGAAGGGAGCGTAAACAATGGATAGCATGACGCTGTTTATCGCATCGCTTGCCGTCTCGTGCATCGGTGCGCTCGCCTCGGTTCTGCTGATCAAAGCCGATAACGCCGCCAAGACCGCCGGCTGCCTTGTCGGCGCCGTCGCCGCGGTGCTTTCGTTTGTGGCCGGTATCCAGGCCGTGCTGGGCAATGTCGCGTCGGTCGACACCATCGTGTTCTTCCCGTTTGCCCATTTCCAGCTGCTGCTCAATCAGCTGTCCGGTCTGTTCGTGGCACTCATCTCGGTGCTCGCGTTTGCCGGTTCGATCTACGGTCTCAACTACTTTGATGAGTACCCGGGCAAAAAGGGCCGCGCCGGCTTCTTCTTTAACACCTTCGTGGCGTCCATGATGCTCGTCATCACCGCCGACAACGTGTTTTGGTTCCTGGTCGCCTTTGAGCTCATGTCGCTGACCTCTTACTTCTTGGTCGTGATCGAGGAGAACGAGAACTCCATCCACGGCGGTTGGCTCTACTTTGTGATCGCGCACGTGGGCTTTGTGCTCATCATGGCGAGCTTCCTCACCATGACCAACTTCGCCGGCGGCTCGTTTGCCTTTGCGGATTTCCGCGCCACGCAGTTTAGCCCCGCGGTCGCATCCGTGTGCTTCGTGCTCGCCTTCTTTGGCTTTGGCGCCAAGGCCGGTATCATCCCGCTGCACGGCTGGCTGCCCAAGGCACATCCCGAGGCGCCGTCTAACGTGAGTGCCCTCATGTCCGGCGGCATGATCAAGATCGGTATCTTCGGCATCCTCAAGGTTGGTCTCGACCTGCTCTCCGCCTCGGGCGTTCAGGTCTGGTGGGGCCTTATGGTCATGGTCTTCGGTGCGATCTCGTCGGTCCTCGGCGTGGCGTTCGCCCTGCAGGAGCATGACATCAAGCGCCTGCTTGCCTATCACTCCGTCGAGAACATCGGCATCATTCTGCTCGGCGTCGGCGCCTCCATGGCCGCCATGGCGCTCAATTCGGTCGGCATCGCCGTCCTGGCTCTGATGGCCGCCCTCTACCACACGTTTAACCACGCGATGTTTAAGGGCGAGCTGTTCTTGGGCGCCGGTGCGCTGCTGTACTCCACGGGTACGCGCAATATGGAGAAGATGGGCGGCCTGTTCCGTCGTATGCCGGCAACGGCCATCTGCTTCCTCGTCGGCGCGCTTGCCATCTCGGCCATCCCGCCCTTCAACGGCTTTGTGTCCGAGTGGTTTACCTACCAGTCGCTCTTTAACGCCGCCATGCAGGGCGACAAAGCCGTCATGATCGTGGCCGTGTTCGCTGCCGTCGCGCTTGCCATTACCGGCGCTCTGGCCGTCACGTGCTTCGTCAAGGCCTATGGCGTCTCCTTTGCCTCCGCGCCCCGCTCCGAGGCCGCGGCCAATGCCAAGGAGGTTCCCGCCCCTATGGTGTTTGCACAGGGCCTGCTCGCGGCCATCTGCGTCGTGCTGGGCATTGGCGCTCCCGTGATCGCGCCCGTTCTGGTCGACGTCGCCGCGTCCGTGCTGCATCCGTACGGCGGCGTGTTTGCCGCCGAGGGCATGGAGCTCATGAACCAGTACTCCGGCGCTGCCACCTCCACGCCTGCGATCGCCATTGCGCTCGTGGTGCTCGTCGGCCTTGCCTGCGGTTATCGCAAACTCAAGACCGTCGGCAAGGTGCAGAAGTCCCAGCCGTGGGCATGCGGCTATGCTCCCAACGAGCATATGCCCGTCGTGGCCACGACCTTTGCCTCCGAGGTTTCCTGGTTTATGCAGCCGCTCTACACGCTGCGCGACCGCTGCACGGCTGTCTGCTGGTCCATCGCGCACTTCTTCCAGAAGCTCACCGGTGTGGCCGAGGCTGTGGAGCCCGTACCCGACAAGGTTCTCGTCGATGCCCCGCATAAGGGTGTCGAGAAGCTCGCCGACCTCGCGACTAAGCTCGAGGGCGGCAACTACAGCATCTATATCTGCTACATCGTCGCGGCACTCGTGGTGTTCCTCGTGCTCGCCGTGCAAATGGGTTAAGGAGGGGAGAGCATGAACAACATCGTACTTGCCGTTCTGCAGGGCGTGGTCGTCATGGCCGTCGCGCCGTTCTTCTCCGGTCTCGGCCGCGTGATTCGCGCCAAGATGCACAACCGTCGCGGCCCCAGCATCATGCAGGACTACCGCGACCTGGCCAAGCTCTTTGCGCGCCCCGAGTCCCAGAGCGAGGACGCGAGCTTTGCGCTGCGCATTATGCCGCCGCTGTTCTTTGCCGTCGCCTTTATGCTTGCGATGGGCTTGCCGCTCTTTACGGCACAAAGCCCCATCCCGGTCTTTGGTGACGCCATCACCATCATGTACAGCCTGGCGCTCGCCCGCTTCTTCTTCGCCCTCTGCGGTGTGGATTCGTCCAACGCCTACGCCGGTATCGGCGGCGTTCGAGAGCTGCTCATGAGCGTGCTCATCGAGCCGTCCATGCTGCTGGCGCTGTTTGCCGCCGCCCTGGTGTGCGGCTCCACCGACATCGCCACCATGGGCCAGCACATCATGACGGGCGCCATCGACGCGCCGGTCGCCGTGATCCTCGCCGGCATCGCCTTTGCGATTGCCTGCTACATGGAGCTCGGTAAGCTGCCGTTTGATCAGGCCGAGGCCGAGCAGGAGCTTCAGGAAGGCCCGCTCGCCGAGCTTTCCGGCCCATCGCTTGCGATGGCCAAGCTTGCCATGTCCATGAAGCAGGTCCTGGTCGTCGCCTGGTTCTGCGCGATCTTCGTCCCCTGGGGCGAGCCCGCGACCGTGGGCGCCGCCGCCGTTCTGGGCGCGGTCATCTTCCTGGTGAAGTGCCTGATCGACTTTGTCGTATGCGGCGTGATCGAGAACTCTTGCTCGCGTTCGCGTTTTAAGGTGCTTGGCAATCAGACCTGGGCCGTCGTGGGCATCGCCGTTCTGGCGTTTGTCTTCGTGGTCGTCGGCGTGTAGGAGAAGGGAGAAACAATGTCATTTGCAGTCAGTCTGTCCCTTCTCGGCTTGGTCGCTATCGCGGCCCCGATGGTGGCCTCGGTGCTCGTCGCCCTGTTCCCCCGTCCGTACGCCAAGTGGTTCAGCGTTTTGGGTGCCGCCGTCTCGACGGTCTGCACCATCGCCCTCGCCGCGAATTTCGCTGGCGCCGGCATGCCCGACACGCAGGTCCCCCTGATCTCGTTTGGGCAGACCCTTGTCATGGGATTCACCTTCGATCGCATGAGCACGCTGCTCGCGCCCGCCTTTGTGGGTATCGGCCTGCTTGTCGTGATCTATTCGATTCCCTATATGAGCGAGAATAACCGTGAGCATCCCGACGCACCGCGTCGTCGCTTCTACGCATACCTCGCGACCTTCATCGGCGCCATGGCCGGCCTCGTGTACAGCTCGACCCTTTTGGGTCAGCTCGTGTTCTTTGAGATCACGGGTGCGTGCTCTTGGGGCCTCATTAGCTACTACATGTCGCCTACGGCCAAGAAGGCCGGCATGAAGGCCCTGATCATCACGCATATCGGTGCGCTCGGCCTGTATCTGGGCGCCGCCATCGTGTTTGCCCACACCGGCACCTTCGCCATTACCGCGATTGCCGGCCTCGACGCCAAGCTCAAGGCTATCGTCCTTTTGCTCGTGCTGTTTGCGGCCTGGGCCAAGTCCGCACAGGTTCCCATGTACATGTGGCTGCCTTCGGCCATGGAGGCGCCGACGCCTGTTTCGGCCTACCTGCATGGCGCCTCGATGGTTAAGGTCGGCGTGTGCGTGTTCGCGCGTGCACTCGTCTCTGCCGGCGAGATTCCCGAGATCGTGGGCTGGGTCGCCATTATCGACGCCATGGTCACCATGCTCTTTGGTTTCCTTATGTACCTGCCGCAAAAGGACATGAAGCGCCTGCTGGCCTTCTCCACGATTGCCCAGCTCTCCTATGTGTTCTTTGGTCTGGGCCTTTCGGTCTTTGGCAGCCAGCTGGCCTTTGATGGCGCTGTGTGCCACATCTTTAACCACGCTTTCGCCAAGACGCTGTTCTTCCTGATCGCCGGTTCGTTCTCCTTTACGCTCGGCACGCGTATGCTGCCCAAGCTTCGCGGCATCGTAAAGAAGTACCCGATCTCGGGCGTGGGCTTTGGTGTCGCGGCACTCGCCATTGCCGGCGTGCCGCCCATGAACACGTTCTTCTCGAAGTTCCAGATCATCGCCGGCGGCTTTTCTGTGGGTGCCGGCAACGTCGCGATTCTGGTACTCGTGTGCATCATGGTTGCCGAGACCGTCGCCACCTTTGCCTGGTTCCTTAAGTGGATGGGCTATTGCCTGCCCGGCGAGCCGAGCGAAGAGGTCGCTGCGGGAGCCCCGCTTCCCCGCGCGATGGCGTTCGTGTTCATCGTGCTCATCATCATGGTCATCGTCAGCGGCCCGCTTTCGGCCAGCTGGATCGGTTAGGAGGTAGAACGACATGGGTTATTCGATCGTCAACATCCTTGGCGGCCTTCTGATCGTCACGTCCACCATGGTGGTCGTCTCAAAGAACATCAAGCACGCCATTCGCTGGTATGCGGTGCAGTCGCTGGTGCTCGTGGGACTGCTCGCTACGCTCGGTGCCACTACCGGTGCGCAGGAGCTGCTTATGTGGGCCGGATCTGCCTTTATCACCAAGGTCGTCCTGGTTCCCTATATCCTCAACCGTGCGTACAAGAAGATGGGCGAGCCGAGCGACGCATCGCTCAAGGCCGGCCTTAAGCCCGCGTGGGCCATCTGCATCATCGCCGTCGAGGTCGCGATTTGCTTTGCCGTCGTGACGCAGATCAGCCTGCCCACGGCCGAGGTCGCTACGCCTGCGCTCGCTATTAGCTTCGCTCACTTCTTTGTGGGCCTCACCTGCATCATCTCGCAGCGCAACATCATGAAGCAGATCTTTGGATACTGCCTTATGGAAAACGGCAGCCACGTGACGCTCGCGCTTTTGGCCCCCACCGCTCCCGAGATCATCGAGATCGGTATTGCCACCGACGCCATCTTTGCCGTCATCATCATGTCCATCGTCGTGCGTCGCATTTGGGACGACTCCCACTCGCTCGATGCGCGCGACCTGTCCGAGCTGAGGGGGTAGTCCATGGAAACGTTGATTCTCGCCCTGCTCGCGACTCCTTTGGTGTTCTCGCTGGTCATGGCGTTTTTGCCCAAGAACACGTCCTATAACGTGTTTGCCGGTCTCAACCTGGTCTCCGTCGCAGCCGTCCTGGTGCTGTCGATAATGACGGCCGGTGACGTCCTTACGAGCGGCGAAACCGCGAGCGCTCTTGGCCTGTGGTTCCACCTCGATTCGCTGGGCGCCATCTTTGTGCTGCTCATCGGCTTTATCGGTTTTCTTACGGGGCTGTTCTCGCTGCCCTATGTAAAGGCCGATATCGAGGAGGGCTCCATGCCCGCCGACCGCGCCAAGCAGTATTTTGCGCTGTTTAGCCTGTTTGTGTTCACCATGCTGCTCGCGTGCCTGTCCAACAACATGATCCTCACGTGGGCCGCCGTGGAGGCAACCACGCTTTCCACCGTGTTCCTCGTGGGTATCTACAAGAACAAGACGGCCCTCGAGGCTTCTTGGAAGTATGCGATGGTCTGCACCGCCGGCGTGGCCTTTGGCCTGTTCGGTACGCTGCTGATCTACGCCAACGCCGCCGACGTGATTCCCAACGCCCACGAGGCCGCATTCCTGTCGTGCGTGCTGCCGTATGCCGACCAGTTCGACCCGACGCTCATGCGCCTCGCCTTTGCGTTTGTCGTGATTGGCTTTGGCACCAAGGCCGGCCTGTTCCCCATGCACACTTGGCTGCCCGATGCCCACTCCCAGGCCCCGAGCCCTGTCTCGGCCCTGCTCTCGGGCGTGCTGCTTAAGTGCGCCATGCTTGTGATCATGCGCTTTTACGGCTTTACCATCCAGGCCGTGGGCGCCGAGTATCCGCAACTTTTGCTGCTGATCGTCGGCACGCTGTCCATTTTGGTGGCGGCACTCTCGATGTTTCGCCAGGACGACCTCAAGCGCCGCTTTGCGTACTCGTCTGTGGAGAACGTGGGCGTTATCGCCCTGTGCCTGGGTATCGGTGGCCCGCTGGGTGTCGCCGCGGCCCTGCTGCACTGCGTGTTCCACGGCTTTACCAAGACGCTTGCCTTCTGCGTGTCCGGCAACATCCAGCACGCCTTTGGCACGCGTAGCCTGGCCAAGATCCAGGGCGTCGTCGAGGTTGCACCCGCAACCGCCGCGCTCGCCATCCTGGCGCTGCTCGGCCTTGCCGCCTTCCCGCCCTTTGGCATGTTTATCTCCGAGTTCTTGACTTTTGTCGCCGGTGTTACCGCCGGCCCCATGTGGCTGGTCGTCGTGGTCGCCCTCGGTCTTACCGTGGCCATCTCCGCGCTCACCCGTATCGCGCTCAAGTCGGTATTCGGCCATGCGCCCCAGGGCATGGGCAAGCATGAGGCCCCGGCGCTCATGCTTATCCCCGAAATCGTCCTGGCTGTCATGATCTTGTGGTTTGGCATCGCCACCCCGCTGCCTCTCGTGCACGGTGTGGAGACCGCGACCGGCATCGTGCTCGAGCAGAGCACAGAGGAACTTCACGCGACGCCGATGTACCGCGCTGTGTTCGGTACCGAGACCGCTCAGAGCGAGGTGGAGTAACGAATGATTGAAACTGAGAACAAGGTGTATGCCCGTCGCTGCGAGAGCCATGTCGAGGCCCTGCGCCGCGCCGTTCCGGGCTGCATCGAGAAGGTCGAGTGGCAGTGCGAGGACCAGCTGACGATCACCGTCAAGCAGGACAAGCTGCCCGAGGCCGTCCACTACCTGTATTACGAGCGTTACGGCTGGATTCCCGTGATCATCGGCAACGACGAGCGCAGTCTGTGCGGTCGCTACGCCGTGTACTACGTCATCTCCATGGAGGGGGAGGACCCCGGCTGGGTGACCGTGCGCACCGAGGTCGATCCCGCCAAGATGACGTTCCCGTCCGTGACGCCGTTCGTCCCCGCCTGCGTGTGGGGCGAGCGCGAGCTTCGCGACATGTTTGGTCTGATTCCCGAGGGTCTGCCCGATCGTCGCCGCCTGGTGCTGCCCGACGATTGGCCCAGCGGCCTGTATCCGCTGCGCAAGGACTCCATGGACTACCGTTTCCGTCCCGCTCCCGCGAGCGACATGGAAAACTACGAGTTCTTGGCCGATACCAAGGGCAAGGAGACCACGCTCGTCCCCATGGGCCCGCTGCACATTACCTCCGACGAGCCCGGCCACTTCCGCCTGTTCGTTGAGGGCGAGACGATCGTCGACGCCGACTACCGTCTGTTCTACGTGCACCGCGGCATGGAGAAGGTCGCCGAGACGCGCCTGAACTATGACGCCGTGACGTTCCTCGCCGACCGCATCTGCGGCATCTGCGGCTGCGCCCACTCGGTGGCCTATGCCGAGGCCGTCGAGCGCGCCCAGGGCATTCATGTTCCGCCGCGCGCCCAATACATCCGCGCCATCATGCTCGAGGTCGAGCGTCTGCACTCGCATCTGCTCAATATTGGCCTCGCATCGCACTACACGGGCTTCGACTCCGGCTTCCAGCAGTTCTTCCGCGTCCGCGAGAAGTCCATGGACCTGGCCGAGAAGCTCTCCGGTCACCGCAAGACCTACGGTCTCAATGTGATCGGTGGCGTGCGTCGCGATATCCTGGCCGAGCAGAAGCTTTCCACGCTCACGACCATCCACCAGCTGCGCTCCGAGGTCACCGAGCTCGTCGACGTCTTGCTCTCCACGCCCAACTTTATTGAGCGTACGAGTGGCATCGGCATCTTGGATCGCAAGATCGCACGCGACTTCTCGCCGGTTGGCCCGCTCATGCGTGGCTCGGGTTATGCCCGCGACGTGCGCTTTGACCATCCCTTCGACGGCTACGCCGATCCGGACATCCAAAAGATGCATGCCGCCACGGCCGACACCTGCGATGCCTTCGGCCGTACCGCCGTCCGCATTCAGGAGGTCTACGATTCGATCGACATGATCGAGACCATGCTCGAGAACTGCCCGTCGGGCCCCATCCTCACCACGGATTGGGAGTACACCCCGCACAAGTACGCCATTGGTGCCACCGAGGCGCCGCGCGGCGAGGACGTACACTGGGCCATGCTCGGCAACAACCAGAAGTGCTACCGCTGGCGCGCCAAGGCAGCTACGTACAGCAACTGGCCGGTCCTGCGCTACATGTTCCGCGGCAACACCGTGGGCGATGCGGCGCTGATCGTCGGCTCGCTCGACCCGTGCTACTCCTGCACCGACCGCGTGACGGTGACCGACGTCGCCGCCAAGCGCGACCATGTGCTCGACAAGGAGCAGTTCGAGAACGTCTGGCGCGACAAGTCGCCGCTTGCGGGCGAGGGCACCATGGCCGCTCCGCTCGATGAGGAGGCGCTCTAATATGCTGAAGCTTTGGAAGGTCAACGCCAAGGCCGGCGACGCGACGGTCAAGTACCCGTTTGCGCCGTTCCCTACCAACAAGGACATGCGCGGCAAGCCCGAGCACAACGCGGAGCTCTGCATCGCCTGCGGTGCCTGCGGCGTGGCGTGCCCGGCCGATGCCATTCGCATGGACACCGACCTTGCGGCCGATACCATCACCTGGTCGATCGACTACGGTCGCTGCATCTTCTGCGGCCGCTGCGAGGAAGCCTGCCCCATGGAGGCCATCAAGCTCACCGAGGAGTTTGAGCTGGCCGTCATGAGCAAGGATGACCTCACCAGCAAGAGCGTCTATACGCTCGAGCACTGCTCGCGCTGCGGCAAGCCGTTTGCCCCGCATAAGGAGATCGACTACGCCAAGCGTCTGCTGCAAAAGACCGGCGGCATGGAGGCCATCCAGGCCTCCCGTACTGTCGGTATGTGCCAGGAGTGTAAGCGCGAGCTCGACGCCCTGCGCGCCGCCTCGGCCGTAAAGACCGGCAACGCGCGCGGCATGGCTGCCAACGAGACGCTTGCGTCCGGCGAGCCCCAGGGCCCCGGCATGGAGTATCTGGGCGGCCACGGCGTGAACCCCGAGTATGTCGATCGCGAGCTCAACCCCGATGCGCCCGAGATTCCCGCCGGTCCTGCGCCGGTCGAGGGCATCATCATGGATTTTGATACGAAGGAGGAGTAACCATGGCCGAACCCACGCTTTTACCCGAGCGGCTTCAGTACCGCCCGACCAAGATCGAGCTCGACGAGAGCATCGAGAAGGCCAAGGCGACCCTTCTTAAGAAGATCAAGCGCTCGGTGTACGTCTACCGTGTTGACTGCGGCGGCTGCAACGGCTGCGAGATCGAGATCTTCGGTTCCATCACGCCCGTCTTTGACGTCGAGCGCTTTGGTATCAAGGTCGTGCCCTCGCCCCGTCACGCCGATGTGCTGCTGTACACCGGCGCCGTGACGCGCGCCATGCGCATGCCGGCGCTGCGCGCCTTTGAGGCCGCACCCGATCCCAAGATCGTGGTGTCCTATGGCGCGTGCGGCTGCACCGGCGGCATCTTCTACGACAACTACTGCGTCTGGGGCGGCACGGACAAGATTCTGCCGGTCGATGTCTACATCCCCGGCTGCCCGCCCAGCCCCGCGCAGACCGTCTACGGCTTTGCCATGGCACTTGGCCTGCTGGACCAAAAGCTCCATGCCGAGACCACGGTGGAGGCTACCGGCGAGCAGGCCGATATCCTGCACCCCGGCGTGCCGTACAAGCTGCGTGTTGCCATTGAGCGCGAGGCTCGCGCCATGAGCGGCTACCGTTACGGCCGCGACCTGGCTAACGAGTTTATGGATACGCTCGAGGGCGCGCCCAAGGGCGATATCCGCGGTGCCATGGCTCTGCTCATCGACAAGCAGGACGATCCGCGCCGCGTCGAGGTGTACTCGGCGCTGCAGGATCTGGTGCTGGCCGGAGGTCGCTAGATGGAGCTCACGGACCGCTCTGGTTACTTTGCGGGCCCCGGCATGCTCGGCGGCTCCTTTGGCGATGCCTCGCGCGCAAGCGACGAGGCTGCCGAGGGCGTCGCCGACCCTTGCCTGGGCCATGCGCCCGACCAGGTGGTCTTTTACGAGCTCACGCGTAAGTTTGTGGAGACCGAGGAAGACGTTCCCCAGGAGGCCTGCGACGTGCTGTACTACACGCTCGCCGTGGGCCACCACACCGGCGTGCTCGACTGCTTTGAGCCGCGCTTGTCGGTGCCGGTGGATGTGTTCTATTCGCTCGTCGACGCGCTGCCGGAGGGGGAGGCCAAGACCAAGTTTGAGGCCATCCGCTCCTTTGGCGAGTGCCAGCTCGACAAGGCGGCCGTACCGTCGCTGCTCGAGGTCTGCGATGCGCTGCTCGACGAGCGCGGTTTTCGCGGGTCGGCCAAGGCCGGCATCTCGGTGTTCGATGACGACTTTGGTCTTCATGCCCAGCAGGTCGCGTTTCTGATGAAGTTTCGCGATCTGGTGGAGCGCGTGCGCGATGTGTCGGGCGTGTATCTGACGGGGAGGTTGCAGTAATGGGTTGCGTTGTGGACGGACGTGTGAACGGCGCCCCGTTTGCGGGCATCGTGCTCACGGCGGGAAGCGTGCTGCGTGCCGACGATGCCGCCGGCCCCGTGCTCTCCAAAAAGATGGAGGACGCGCCCATCGCCGGTTGGTACACCATCGACGGAGGCCAAACGCCCGAGGACGACATCATCGAGGTCAAGCGCGAGCGCCCGCCGCGTCTGGTCTTGGTCGATGCTGCCGACATGGCGCTGCCCGTCGGGTCCATCCGCTTGCTCGACAAGCGCGATGTGGCCCGCAAGTCGATGTTCACCACGCATTCGCTTCCTTTGTCGATTCTGATCGAAGAGATTGAACAATCGTGCGATGATATCGTCTTCGTCGGGATTCAGCCGGGCGACACGGAGTTCTACAACCCCATGTCCCCGGAAGTCTTTGACGCCGTCGACGCCGTGTATGACGCCGTGGCCGCCAACGACTTTTCCCACTTTGTCCGCTTGGGGCAAGAGCAGTAGGAGCACTTGTTCCATTTTGTTAGGAAAGAAGTGATTGACATGGCAGATTCCAAGGTGGAGTATCCCGCTCCCGATTGCCTGGCGCCCGCCGCGATCGAGGCCAAGACCGAGGCCGCCGGCGTGACCAAGGCCAACCTGCCGGTCGCTAAGGCCTTTCTGTTGGCAATGTTCGCCGGTGCGTTCATTGCCTTCGGCGGTCTGTTCTTTACCGTGTTCTTGAGCGATAGCACGCTGGGCTGGGGCGCCCAGCGCGTCGTGGGCGGCCTGTGCTTTTGCCTGGGCCTGGTGCTCGTGCTGGTGTGCGGCGCCGAGCTGTTTACCGGTAACTCGCTCATGGTCTGCGCTCTCAAGAGCAAAAAGATCACCCTGGCTAAGATGCTCAAGGCCTGGGTCGTCGTGTGGGTCGGCAATTTTGTCGGTGCCCTGTTCATCGTCTTTTTGGTGTATATGGCCGGCATCTATAAGCTCAACGGCGAGGCGGTCGCCAACTCCATGGTGAGCGTCGCCGCCGGCAAGGTGACGATCGACTGGGTGACGATCTTCTTCCGCGGCATCCTGTGCAACATCTTTGTGTGCCTGGCCGTGTGGATCGGTACCGCCGGCAAGACCGTGGTCGATAAGGTTGTGGGCATTCTGCTGCCCATCGCCGCCTTTGTGGCCTGCGGTTTTGAGCACTGCGTCGCCAACATGTACTTTTTGCCCATGGGGGCCGTGATGCACGCGTGCGGCTACGGTGCCGACGTCGCCGGCGCCGATGCACTCAACGCCGCGGGCATTGCGTTTAACCTGTCCGCCGCCACGCTGGGCAACATCGTAGGTGGTGCGGTTCTGGTCGCGCTCGGCTACTGGTTTATCTACGCCAAGAAGTCCGAGGCGTAAGGTATCGTCTGTTTGACGTTAGGCCTCCCGCGGGGCGTTGCCGTGCGGGAGGCTTTTTGGGCCTGGGGGCCGTTGCCGGGCTTTTGGCCTGTTGTGTTTGGCTGATGAAAGGGGTAATCGAGATGGCATCTGCTGTGAAGCGTGACGGTCGCGCCGTGGTGACCACATGCGGGGGATGCTATGCCGATTGCGCCTTTGCGGCACGCGTTGAGGACGGTCGCGTGGTGGCCGAGTTGCCGGTGCCGGGGCATCCGTGCGCGGCGCGTGCCCTGTGCGCCCGCGGGCGCCATCGTCTGGACATGCCGTTTGACGAGCACGATCGCATTGTGCACCCCATGCGCCGACGAGCTGATGGCTCGGGGTTCGATGCGATTACCTGGGACGAGGCGTTTGCCCAGATTGCCGAGCGTCTTTTGGGGATTGTTGACGAACGCGGGCCCCGTGCGCTGGGCATGACGCTCGGCGTGCCCTCGTTCGACCGTTACTGGGCCTATCGCTTTATGCATGCGCTGGGCTCGCCCAATGTGTACGGTGCCGACGGTGCCTGCGAGGTAAGCCGACTTACCGGTTGGGAGCATACCCTGGGCTACAGCCCCACCTCCGACTTGGCGCATACCGATTGCATCATGTATTTGGGGCGTTCTATCGTCGATTCGTCGACGATGGGGGCCGTTGATGCGCTCAACGATGCACGCCGGCGCGGGGCGAAGATCATCGTGATTGACCCCCGGCGCAGCGGCTCGGCCGCGCTTGCCGACCGCTGGCTGCGCGTGCGCCCGGGCTGCGACCTGGCCTTGCTGCTGGGCATTGCGCATGTCTTGATTGCCGAGGACCTGTATGACCACGAGTTCGTGACCCGCTATACCACGGGTTTTGACGAGCTGGTGCAGGCGGCCCGTGCTTGGACGCCCGAGTGGGCCGAGTCGATGTGCGACGTGCCGGCAGATGACATCCGCGCGACGGCGCGCGACCTGGCTGCTGCGGCGCCTGCCGCCGTGGTCGACGCGGGCTTTCACGGTGGCATCGGCATTGCGTATGCCAACAGCACTCAGACGGCGCGCGCTATCTGCCTGGTCGATGTGCTGTTGGGCTGCCTGGGGCATGCGGGCGGCGCGCTCAATCCGCCCACGCCGCTTGTGTGGGGCGACTTGGATCCCGGGCGTTTTGCGACGCCGTCGGTGCCGCGTGAGCCTAAGTTGGGGTCCGAGCGCTATCCACTGGTCGATCCGGTGCGCGGCCTGTGCACGACCATCGGTCAGTCGATTCTTGCCGGTGAGCTGCGCGGACTGATTGTCTATGCCAGTAACCCCGGTGCGGGCTATGGCAATGCACAGGCTTGGTTGGGTATTTTGCAGCAGCTCGACTTGCTTGTGACGATTGATATTCGTTGGTCCGAGACGGCGCGTGCTTCTGACTTCGTGCTGCCCGACGTGACGTATCTGGAGGCCGACCGCGGCGTGGGAACGGTGATGGGCGTTAACGATGCGCGCGTGTTCTACCGCAACGCCGTGCTGCCCGTGCAGCATGACGACACACGTCCCGGTCGGGAGATTTTTGCCGGTCTGGCGCAGGCGTGTGGCGTGGGCGAGTACTTTCGGTTTACGTCCGACGATCTGGCGGCGGCCCAGGTGGCACCTTTTGGGATCAATTTGGACGAGCTTAAGGAGCGCGGCTGGGCCGATACGGGCATGGCGCTGCCGACGCGCACGGGTGAGCCGGTGATTCCGCTTGCCGGCGGCAAGATTGCGCTGGCAAGCGACGTATGGGAACGGGCCGGCCTGGGTCGTGTGCCCAACTGGATCGCGCCCATGGTGGAGCCCGGTCCGGGGATGTTTCGCCTCATTAGTGGCAATCGACCCTTTGAGTCGCATACCTCGCGCAGACTCGCGGCAGCCGGTGCCGCCGAGGTGGGGTCGGACTTGGACGCCGTGCAGATGAACGCCGATGTCGCCGCTCGCATGGGTATCACCGATGGCGAGGTCGTCGAGCTTGTGAGCGACATGGGCCGCGATCGCGTGCGCGTGGAGACGACGCCCTACCTGCATCCGGCGTGCATCTTCACCTCGGCCGCTCCTGGCGGACGTGCATTTGGTGCTGAGAGTGGTGGCCGGCAGGCCCTGGGCGTCGGTCCGCTCGACCACACGCCGCTGCGCTGGGACCCGTTGACGGGTGCCGCGCTCACCCAGGAAAACGCCGTTCGCGTGGAAAAAATCACGGCGCGCGAGGATAATGACGAGTAATTGACTCAGCTGATGTATTCGACTGATCCACGTTTCTTTTGAAAGGCCGCACATGAGCGATAGCCAGAACATGTCCGATGAGGTGCGCGCCCGCCTGCGCGCCATTCCCTCCGTCAACGAGCTGCTTGCCGAGTGGCCGGTGGTGAAGGCGGCGGGGGAGACCTGCGACGCGGTGGTGCATGCTGCCGTCACGGCCGAGCTCGACGAGGAGCGCGCTGCGATTCGTGCCGGCGCCGATCCGCGCTCCAAGCGCGACCTGGCTTCGGCCATCGAGTGGCGTGCGCATCGCTCCGCGCTGCCGAGCCTGCGTCCCGCCGTCAACGCCACGGGTGTGGTTATCCATACCAACTTGGGTCGCGCCCCGCTCGCGGAGTCGGCGGCAAAGGCCGTGGCCGAGGTCGCGCGCGGCTACAGCACGCTCGAGTACAGCGTCGACACCTGCTCGCGAGGGTCGCGCAAGGAGCATGCCGCGCAGCTCATCCGCTCACTCACCGGTGCCGAGGACGCGCTCGTGGTCAACAACAACGCCGCCGCGGTGCTGCTGGTGCTGGCGACCCATGCCGCGGGCAAAGAGGTTATCGTCAGCCGCGGCGAGCTTGTCGAGATTGGCGGTAGCTTTCGCATCCCCGATGTCATGGCGGCTTCGGGCGCCAAGCTCGTCGAGGTCGGCGCCACCAACCGCACACATCTGAGCGACTACGAGCGTGCCATCACGCCCGAAACGGCCATGATCCTGAAGGTCCATCCTTCCAACTATCGTATCGAGGGCTTTCACGAGGAGGTGGGCTCTCGGGAGCTTGCCGCGCTGGCTCACAAGCATGGCCTGCTGTTCTATGAAGACCAAGGTTCGGGGGCGCTGCTGCCTGACGACATCCTGGTGCGCGGCGGCGAAGAAACCACGCCGGCTTCGGTTTCAGCAGGGCTCGATCTGGTGTCGTGCTCGGGCGACAAACTGCTCGGTGCCGCACAGGCGGGCATTATCATGGGCCGCCGCGAGCTGGTCCAGGCCTGCGGGTCGCATCCGCTTATGCGTGCCCTGCGTCCTGGCAAGCTGGCTCTGTCGGCGCTCGAGGCCACGCTGCGTATCTACATGGACGGCGCCGATGTTGCCCATCGCGATATTCCGGTACTCAGCATGCTTACGCTGCCGCAGGCCCATTTGGAGCGACGTGCCCGCAAGCTTCGCGATCGTATGGTCGCCGGGCTCGATAAGGCCGGTTGCCCGTGTGTCGTGCAGGTGGAAATCGTCGAGGAATCGTCGACCCCCGGTGGCGGCTCGCTGCCTACCGTGGAGCTGCCCACGATGTGCGTTGCCGTGTGTCTTGTTGACGAGCGCCTGACGGTCGACGCGCTCAAACGCTCGCTCGTTCAAGACTTCGATACGCCGGTCGTCACGCGCGCCTCGCACGACCGCATTCTGTTTGATGTGCGCACGCTCGTGGGCGACCGCGATATCGAGACGGCGGCATCGACGCTCGTCGCGTGCGTTGAGAAGGCGATTGTTCGATGAGTGAGGTTCAGGCGCTGGTGGAGTGTCCCGTTATCGTTGGCACGGCGGGCCACGTTGACCACGGTAAGTCGGCGCTCATCGAGGCGCTGACGGGTAAAAACCCCGACCGCCTGGAAGTTGAACGTCGTCGCGGCATGACCGTTGAGCTTGGCTTTGGTGAGCTGGCGCTGCCGAGTGGCAAGATCGTTGGCCTGGTCGACGTGCCGGGCCATGCGCATTACTTGCGTGCCATGGTGCAGGGCGCCACGGGTATCGACGTGGCCGTGCTGGTGGTTTCGGCCGTCGAGGGCGTGATGCCGCAGACCCGCGAGCACGTGCATGTGCTGGAGCTGCTGGGCATCACACACATGGTGGTCGCGCTGACGATGTGCGACCTGGCTGATGCCGAGATGACCGAGCTTGCCGAGCTTGATGTCGATGACTTTATGTCGGACACCGTGTTTGCGGACGCGCCGATCGTGCCTGTGTCGTCCAAGACAGGCGAGGGGATCGAACGACTGCTCGCCGTGCTCGACGAGCGGGTGGGTGCCTGCTGGGATGCCTGTCGCGAGCGTGCCGAGCGGAGCGATGCCGCGCCGCGCCTGCCGATTGACCGCTGCTTTACGATCAAGGGCGTTGGCACCGTCGTGACGGGAACGCTGCACGATGCGCCGGTTGCGGTGGGCGATGAGCTCGTCGCGCTGCCGTCGCGTACGGTCTGTCGCGTGCGCGGGATTCAGGTGCATGGCGATACGCCGCGGGCATTGCCCGGTCAGCGTGTGGCGCTCAACTTGGTGGGCGATGCCGTCGCCGCGCTCGATCGCGGAGAGATGCTCGGCGTGCAGGGTCGCTTTGGCCAGACGATGCGCTTTATGATGGTGTTCACTTACCTGGGCCGCGAGGGTGCCAAGCCGCGCGTGCTCGAGTCGGGCGCGCGCGTGCATGTGATGGCGGGTACGGCCGAGGTTGTCGGTCGCATCATGTTCATGGAGGGCGAGGCCCCCATGGCGGTGGGCGAGACCCGTATTGTTCAGGTGCGCTTGGAAAACTCGCTGCCGCTGCGCGCCGGCGACCATGCCGTGGTGCTGTCCTATTCGCCGGTCATGCTTATTGGTGGAGGGCGCGTGCTGTTGTCGCGATGCCGCCGTTCGCGCGAACTTACTGAGGGGGAACGCGTGCTGTACGCGGCGCTCGAGTCCGGCGATATCGCGGGCGGTGTGGGCGCTTGGCTGGCGCTGCAGACGCTGCCGGTTACGGCGATTGATGTTGCCGAGGCTTTGGATCTTGGTGTCGGCGAGGTCGATGCCGCACTGCGCGGGTTGGTGGCGCAGGGCTCCGTTCGCAAGCTTGCCGTGGGTGATGCGGACCTCTTGGCGGACGCCGTGGTGCTCGACGCCGCGATGGATGCACTGGCGGCGACCCTGTCAGCCATGCACGCGGCGGCTCCCAAGGAGACGGGCTTTACGCCCGGCGCCGTTGCCCATGCTGCGTGGCCTGCCGCTGATGAAGGCGTTGCCGCGGCCCTGGTTTACGAGGGCTGCTCGCGCGGCGTGTGCGCCGCCGAGGGCGCCGAGGTATTCGATCCGCATTCGGCCACCGCGGCGGCACGCGTGGTGCGAGAGGCTTGCGAGCGCATCGTTTCCTTGCTGGACGAAGCTGGCCTCGATGCGCCGACGTTGCCCGAGGTGGGCGAGCAGTTGCAGCTCGATCGCGACACCATGACGCGTGCCCTGCGCGAGCTTTCGCTCAACCGTTCCATCGTGAAGATCGAGCGCGACGTTGCCCTGTCCGCTGCCGCCGAGGCCCATGCGCGCGAGCTCGTTGCCGCCGCCATTGAGGCAGCCGGTGGCGCTGCCACCACGAGTGTGTTGCGCGAAGCCCTGGGTGTGTCGCGCAAGCGTGCCATCAGCATCTTGGAGCACCTGGATGCCGTGCGCTTTACGGTGCTCGACAAGGAAGCCGGCGGCCTGCGCTCCCTGCGCTAGGTTGGTTGCTCGGTTTGGTAAAATACCGGCGCACTTGGGAACGGATGGGCTCCGGTGGGCTCCGCGGTCCTCAAAACCGTTGCGAGGCGTGCAAAACGTCTTGGATGTGTTCGATTCACATACGTTCCCGCCATACGCTACCAGCGCTTTTGTGCTCGCGGTCTTGCTGCGTGCCGCAAAGGCGCTGTTTTGTTTTTGCACGAGCTTTTTGTAGCGCCGCTATTTTGGCGGCTGTATTTAGCTTCGTGCACCGGGTTTCGAGCATGCCGATGGAGGTGTTTTGCCGTATGACTACCGTAAGACGTGCCGATCTTTCTTGTGTCGTCCAGGCGGGCGGGCTGTCCTCGCGCATGGGCTGCGATAAGGCGCGCATGGCGTTTTGCGGCGAGCCGCTCATCGAGCGCGTGCTGGGTCGGCTGGCGCCAGTTGCCGGCGAGTTGGTCGTGACGACTTCGCGTCCCAGCGAGCTGGCCTACCTTGAGAAGCTTATGTTTGATGGCCTGCGCCCCCGCGTAGTCATGGACGTCGACGGTCCCGCCGGCGCCATGCGCGGCATCGCGAGCTCGTTGGCCGCGGCCCGATTGCCGCTCGTGGCTATCGCCGCCTGCGACATGCCGTTTGTCTCGTCGGAACTCATCGACGCGCTTGCCGATCGTGTTGAGGCCGAGGCGCTTGACGTGTGCGTGCCGCGCGAGGAGCGGGGAATTGAGCCGCTTTGCGCCGTCTGGCGCCGTGACGCGTGCGCGCCGGTTGCCCAAGAGCTGCTCGCCTGCGACCGCCAGCGCATTCGCTGCCTGATCAATCGCGTTCAGGCCGGTTATATGGATGAGTCGCAGATCGTTAAGGCCGCGGGCTCCACGCTCTGCTTCGAAAACGTCAATACACCCGAAGAGTTTGCGGCGGCCGAGTTACTCGCCTAGACGATGGGAGTTGCCATGTCTCATGATATTTGTCCCGACACGGGAGAACCTTGCACTTGCGACGGATCCGAACCCTGTACCTGCGGCTGCGGAGGCTGCGGGCATACCGCGGAAGAGGAAGCGACCGCCGCGGCGTATCGTGAGGCACACCGCGAAGGCCCGTCCGGTGATGCCCTCGACCACGAACGCAAGATCATCGTATCGTTCGACAGCACGTTCGATGTGATGGAATGCGAGCAGCTGTGCCTGGATGCCGGCGTGCCCGGGCGCATTATGCCATTGCCAGGCTCCATTACCGCTGGCTGCGGGCTGTGCTGGGCCATGCCGTTCTCGGGCGATGCGCTCGCCGTATTCCGTGCCGCCACCGAAGGCCGCATAACTCCCGCCGACTACCATCAGCTCGTCCTTTAACCACCAACACCACCACATTGGGGACAGGCCCCTTTGTGGTGGTTTGGAACACGTGGACGAAACAGGTTTGAAACACGGGTTTTGCACGTCAGGCACTCAAAAACGCCCCTACCTGCATCGTAATCAAAACGAAACATCTGCTCGTCTGCTTATGCGAAACTTTCCCGCAACAGTGCGATATTATCCATACACGATAAAGTTCGCGGCGCACAGGGTGCCGCGACCGACACTTTTCGTTTCCTATCATTGGAGGAAGCATGAGCTACACGCAGAAAGTTCTCGACGAGCTCAAGGCCCGCTATCCCGAGCAGCCTGAGTTCATCCAGGCCGCGACCGAGATCCTCGGCACCATCCAGCCGGCGCTCGACGCCCATCCCGAGTACGAGGAGGCCGCCCTGCTTGAGCGCCTCGTCGAGCCCGAGCGCATCGTTATGTTCCGTGTCCCCTGGGTCGATGACCAGGGCAAGGTCCAGGTCAACCGCGGCTATCGTGTCGAGTTCAACTCTGCCATTGGACCCTACAAGGGCGGTCTGCGCTTTAACCCGACGGTCACCCTGGGTATGCTCAAGTTCCTGGGCTTGGAGCAGATCCTCAAGAACAGCCTGACCACCCTTCCCATGGGCGGCGGCAAGGGCGGCTCCGACTTTGACCCCAAGGGCAAGTCCAACAACGAGATCATGCACTTCTGCCAGTCCTTCATGACCGAGCTCTATCGCCATATTGGCCCCAATACCGACGTTCCCGCCGGCGACCTGGGCGTTGGCGGCCGCGAGGTTGCCTACATGTTCGGTCAGTACAAGCGCCTGACCAACGAGTGGACCGGCGTCCTTACCGGCAAGGGCCTCTCCTTTGGCGGCTCGCTCGCCCGTACCGAGGCCACCGGCTACGGTCTGGTCTACTTTGTGGACGAGTACCTCAAGAGCCGCGGCGAGTCCTTCGAGGGCAAGAACGTCGTCGTTCACGGCTCCGGTAACGTCGCCATCTACGCGGTCCAGAAGGTCGCCCAGCTCGGCGGCAAGGTGCTGGCCTGCTCCGACACCCACGGCTGGGTCGAGGACCCCGACGGCATCGACTACACCGTGCTCGAGCATGTCTATAACAAGAAGCGCTCTGGCCACGACAAGGGCGTCACGCTCGCTATGTACGTCGACGAGAAGCCCAATGCCACGTGGCACGAGGGCGACGGCCGTGGCGTGTGGCAGCTTCCCTGCGACATCGCGCTGCCCTGCGCTCGCGAGAACACGCTGCTGCTCGAGGACGCCCAGGCGCTCGTCGCCAACGGCTGCAAGGTGGTCGGCGAGGGCGCGAACATGCCCACGACCATCGAGGCCACGACCTACTTCCAGGAGAACGGCGTCGCCTTTATGCCCGGCAAGGCTGCCAACGCCGGTGGCGTGCTCGTGTCCGGCCTGGAGATGAGCCAGAACGCCGAGCACCTGTCCTGGACCTTCGAGGAGGTCGACGGCAAGCTCGAGCAGCTCATGCGCGGCATGTTCCACAACGTGGACGACACCGCCAAGGAGTACGGCGAGGAGGGCAACTTCGTCATGGGCGCCAACATCGCCGGCTTCCTGAAGGTCGCCGACGCCATGCTCGCCCAGGGCGTCTGCTAAATTGTCGCTCGACATAGCATCGCAGAAGGCTCCCAGTCATCTTGGCTGGGAGCCTTTTTTGATCCGCATGCGACGGAGGAAAACGGTTCATTTTGTCCCGACACGAGCTGTGCCCCCTCGTTTGGTACACTTAAAGGTACTGGACAAGTGAAGAGATGGGGGAGAACGTGCTCAAGTTCGGTACCTACGTCCGTGTTGGAAACGCGGCCGAAGCCTATGAGCTCTTGCAGAAGAACCGCAACAACAAGATTGTGGGCGGCGGCATCTGGATGCGCCTGGGTTCGCGTCGTGTGGCGACGGCGATTGACCTTTCGGCCTGCGGACTCGATCATATCGAGGAGACCGAGACCGAGTTTCGCATCGGTGCCATGTGCACCCTGCGCCAGCTCGAGCGTCATGCCGGGCTCAACGCGCTTGTCAATAATGTCTTTGAGTTCGCCGTCCACGACATCGTGGGCGTGCAGCTGCGCAACACCGCCACGGTGGGCGGCAGCATCTACGGCCGCTTTGGCTTCTCGGACGTTCTCTCCGCCTTTCTCGCGCTCGATTCCTATGTTGAGCTGACGGGCGCCGGTCGCGTGCCGCTCGCGGAGTTCGTGGATATGGGCTATGTGCGCGACGTGATCGAGCACGTCGTGGTTGTCAAGCATGATTACCGCGCGAGCTACGAGGCCGTGCGCAAGGCCGCGACCGACTTCCCCTCGCTGAACGTCACCGCCGCCTGGTGGGACAACACCTGGCACGTCACCGTGGGCGCCCGCCCGCTGCGCGCGACTCTGCTGCAGGGCGAGGCGTGCGGCCTGGTGAACGAGCATCCTTCCGAGGACGAGCTTCGCGCCCTGGCCGCATCCGTGCGCTCGCTGAGCTACGGCACCAACCTGTGGGGCTCGGCCGACTACCGCCGCCGCATCTCTGCCCCGCTCGCCATCCAGGCTGTGCGTCGCGCCGCCGGCATCGAGCTTTCGGCCGCGCTTACCCGCGAGCTCGAGACCGTGCAGGTCCCCAAGTTCGCCACGGACGAGTATTCCTGCCGCCGCGTGCCCGGCGTCGATTCTAGCGAGGTGCGCTAATGGCTGCCAAACTCATCGATCTTTCCTTTACGCTCAACGGCCGTAAGGTCAAGGTTCAGATTGCCCCCGACACCATGCTCTTTGCACTGTTGCGCGAGCAGGGTTGTGCGTCGGTGCGCTGCGCCTGCGAGACCACCAACTGCGGCCTGTGCACGGTGTGGCTCGACGGCGACCCGGTGCTGAGCTGCTCGGTTCCCGCCGCGCGCATCGAGGGCCGCTCCATCACCACGCTCGAGGGCCTCAAAGCCGAGTCCGAGGCGCTTGCCCGTGCGATGGCTGCCGAAGGCGCCGAGCAGTGCGGTTTTTGCGCCCCCGGCCTCATCATGAACGTGCTGGCGCTTGCACGCGCCGCCAAGGAGGACCCGAGCCTCGTCGCCACGCGCGAGGAACTCTCACGCCAGCTCGCCGGCAACCTCTGCCGTTGCAGCGGCTATGAGAGCCAGCTGCGCGCCATCGTCCGCTTTCTTAACGAGTCCGGCGTGCAGGTGGGCTTTGAGATGCCCGAGCTGCCGGTCAACGACACCAGCTGCGACGGTGTCTCGTACAAGCAGATCACCCATAAGCAGCCCAAGAAGGACTCGAAGGCGCTGCTCGAGGGCCGTCCCGTCTACACGGGCGATATGGTGCCCGCCGGCGCCCTGATCGTCAAACTCAAGCGCAGCCCCTATGCCCGCGCCAAGATCCGCTCCATCGATACGTCGCGCGCCCTGAAGGTGCCCGGCGTTGTGGGCGTCTACACTTACGAGGACGTGCCCAAGCGCCGCTTTACTATCGCCGGTCAGAGCTATCCGCAGCCGAGTCCCTACGACCGCCTGATTCTCGAGAACCTTGTGCGCTACCAAAACGAGGAGGTGGCGATCGTCGCTGCCGAGACCGAGGAGGCTGCCGACAAGGCGCTCAAGCTCATCAAGGTCGACTATGAGGTGCTCGAGCCCCTGCTCGACTTTACCCAGGCACTCGATAACGATATCGTGGTCCACCCCGAGGGCGACGTGACCTTTATGTTCCCGCAGGGCGGCGATGTCCCGCGCAACCTGGTGTGCAGCGGTACCAGCGATTTTGGCGACCTGGACGAGGCCTTCGCCCAGAGCGACATCGTCTTTGAGCGCACCTACACCAGCCAGGCCACGCAGACCGCGCCCATGGAGACCTTCCGCGCCTTCGCGACGACCGACGCGTTTGGGCGCATCTCCGTGACCACCTCGACGCAGGTGCCCTTCCACGTGCGCCGCATGGTCGCGCAGTCGCTCGACATTCCGCAGTCGCAGGTGCAGGTCATTAAGCCGCGCATCGGCGGCGGCTTTGGCTCCAAGCAGACGGGCTGCTGCGAGATCTTCGTGGCGTTCGTCACCCAGCAGACCGGCCGTCCGAGTTACTGCTGCTACACTCGCGAGGAGACCATCACCGCGGGCAACTCGCGCCATCAGATGCAGATGACCGTTAAGCTGGGCGCCATGAACGACGGCACCATCACGGCCATCGACCTGCACACGCTGTCCAACGCCGGCGCGTACGGCGAGCACGCTACCACGACGATCGGTCTTTCGGGCCACAAGAGCCTGCCGATTTACAACCATGTGAAGGCGAGCCGCTTTAGCTGGGACGCCGTCTACACCAATACTAACCGCGGCGGCGCGTATCGTGGCTACGGTGCTACCCAGGGCCAGTTTGCCGTGGAGAGTGCCGTCAACGAGCTCGCCGACATGCTGCACATGGACCCCGCCGACCTGCGCCTTAAGAACATCGTGCGCGAGGGCGAGATCATGCCGCAGTACTACAACGAGAAGCTCAACGCCTGCGCGCTCGACCGCTGCCTGCTGCGCGCGATGGACATGATCGGCTGGCGCGACAAGCCGCTGGCTGTGGACCTGGGCGACCGCGTGCGTGCTCTGGGCTGTGCGCTCACCATGCAGGGCTCGGGCATTTCCAACGTTGATATCGCCGGCATCGACATGCGCCTGGAAGAGGACGGCTTTATTACCATCGGCACCGGCGCCACCGATAACGGCATGGGTGTCGACACCATCCTGGCGCAGATTGCCGCCGAGGAGCTGGGCGTGGAGAGCTCGCTGATTGTGGTGCGCGGCGTCGACACCGATGTGTCGCCGTTCGACGCCGGCTCGTACGCGAGCTCGGGTACGTACGTGACGGGCCTGGCAGCCAAGAACGCCGCGACCGAGCTGCGCGAGAAGATCTGCGCTAAGGCCGCCCAGATGTGGGACGTGGACGCCGCCGACGTGGTCTTTGATGGCCAGTACGTGCGCCTGTCCGACGAGCGTGCCGCGCGCGAGCAGAACCGCTACCTCACGCTGCGTGACTTTGCCAACCTGTGCGTCAAGAACATCGCGGGAGGCGACGCGCTGACCTCGCATGCCTCTGCCTGCCTGCCCGTTTCGCCTCCGCCGTTTATGGCCGGCATTGCCGAGGTCGAGGTCGACAAGGCCACCGGCAAGGTGACTGTGGTGGACTATGCGGCGGCCGTCGACTGCGGCACCGTGATCAACGAGGCGCTCGCGCGCGTCCAGGCCGAGGGCGGCATTGCCCAGGGCATCGG